>JASHQO010000175.1 GCA_030039105.1 Xanthobacteraceae bacterium | reverse complement strand
TCGTGTTGGGCAGGAAATCGTTGCGCCGTCCCATGCCGCCGATCGGCCCGCCATCCTTATACGCCGGATCGTGCTGGTTCATGGCGGAGAGGCCGCGCTTCCACCACAGCACGCAGTACATGGTGTGCTCGTCGTCGAGCGGCACCCAGCCGCGGACCTGCACGTGCTGGCCGAATTCGCCGTTCGGCACTTGCGTCCAGAACGGAAACATGAAGTTGCCGAAGCGCCAGGAGGTGCGGCCGTCGCCGGCCAAGCGGTGACCCGCGTAGGTCGTGCCCCATTCCGTATCGGCGATGTGATATTCGGGCGTGCGGATCGCCACGGTGTGATAGATCGGATCGTCCTTATCCAGTGCGTCAGCCTCGACGTGGCCGGCGTGCAGAAAGCCGAAATGCGAGGTGTCGATGTCGCCCTCGAGCGCCTGCAGATAATTGCAGTGGCGTTGGATGAACAGCACCCCGACCTCGCCGTCGGGAACGTCGAGAACCTCGAACGCCGGCAGCGCCGGCGGCTTGGCGCGCGATCCCATATGGACCCAGACTACGCCGGCGCGCTCGACCGCGCGGTACGCCTTGGCTCCGACCTTGTGCTTGAAGTCCTGGTCCGGCGCCACGTTCGGCATGTCGAGGCACGCGCCGGCGACGTCGAATTTCCAGCCGTGATAGATGCAGCGCAGGCCGTCGCCTTCGTTGCGGCCGAGGAACAGCGAGGCGCCGCGATGCGGGCAGCGATGATCCATCACCCCGACGCGGCCGGCGCTGTCGCGAAACGCGATCAGCCGCTCGCCGAGCAGCATGAGGCGGACCGGCGCGCCGTCGCGCGCAAGCTCCGACGACATCAGCGCCGGAATCCAGTATTGCCGCATGAGCTGGCCCATGACGGTGCCGGGGCCGATGCGCGTCAACTCGACGCTGTCGGTCGCTGATGTCATCGCCTCCTCCCGCCTAACCGATCCGAACGATCTGCTTGCCGAAATTCTTGCCGTGCAGCAGCCGCAGGAACGCCTCGGGCATGCGCTCGATGCCGTCGAGCACGTCCTCCTTGAAGCGGATCTTGCCCTCGCGCTGCCACGCGGCAAGCCGCTTCAAGGCTTCGCTGCGCCGGTGCCACCAATCGAACACCAGGAAGCCGTGCATGCTGGCGCGCGTGACGATGAGCTGCCCCATGAAGCGCTCGCCGACGTCGGGCTTGCCGAAGTTTGCGGCGAGCGCCACGCGCCCGCAGATCACCACGCGGGCGCCGATGCTCAAATTCTTCATCACCGCGTCGTGGACCGGCCCCGCCGTGTTGTCGAAGAAGACGTCGACGCCCTGCGGGCAGGCCGCCTTCACCGCGGCCGCCAGCTCGGCGGCTGTTTTGTAGTTGATCGCGGCGTCGAAGCCGATGTCGCGGCACCAGGCGAGCTTGGCATCGTCGCCGGCGATGGCGACGGCGCGGCAGCCGGCAAGCTTGGCGATCTGGCCGACCAGTTGGCCGACCGCGCCCGACGCGGCCGACACCACCACCGTCTCGCCGGGCCGCGGCCGGCCGACGTCGAGCAGGCCGAAATAGGCGGTGACGCCCGGCATGCCGAGCCACGACAGCGAGCTTTCGATCGGGGCGAGTTTTGCATCGATCTTGTTGACGCCGGCGGGGCCGAACACGTCGGGGGCCAGCACCGACCATTCCTGCCAGCCGAAGCTCATCGACTCGGCGATGTCGCCGATCTTCCATGCCGGATGGTTCGAGGCCACGACTTCACCGACGCCGCCGCCGGCCATGACCTCGCCGAGGCCGACGCCCTTGGTGTAGTTGGCGCCGGGACTCATGCGCCCGCGCATGTAGGGATCGACCGACAGCCACTGCGCCTTGACCAGGATCTGGCCCGGGCCGGGATCGGGCACCGGCTGGGTGTCGAAAGCCCAGTCGTCCGGCGACGGCATGCCGTCCGGATAGGCGGCGAGAAGCCAGCGGCGGTTCGTGACGTTCTGCATCGGGCGCCCCATCGTTGGGCGCGATGGTAGCCTACTGCCGTGTCGTTGTCAGAGCGTTGCTGCGGCGGATCACTTGAGCCGCTGCGCGCAGATCGCCTCCGCCTGCTCGCGGTCGTTTCCGGGGTGGTCCTTGATTTCTCCGGGGAAAGGAAACACGCCGCAGACCTGGTCCAGCTCCGCGGCCTTTTCCAGATTGGAATATTCGGCCAGCATGAAAAACGCCAAAAGCATGACGATGATGGCGTTGCTGAGAATGTTGCTCCGGCCCGTGAGTGTCATGGCGGACTCCATGGTCTATAGCGGCGCCGCCGCGCCGTCATGCAGCGCCTCGACCGCGCCGATTGCTGCAACATCGGCAGCACAGCGGCCATGACGCCTCCGTTAGCAACCGCGTGAGCAGTGTCTGTGTTTCTATCAACGGCTTTCGCCGCCGGGCGTTCCGGGCATGGAACAGCTCACCGCCGGTTCCGCGCGCTGCATTGAAGCAAGCGACCCGGCTGGGTGACACGACACAAGGCGCCGGCGGCAAGGTCGCCGCCGGCGGCAGCAGATCGACGAGCGAGCAGCCGCGCGAAATTACTTCGGCGGCGCGTCGTAGAGCGGCTTGCCCTTGTCGACGATGTGCACGGTCACGAGCTTGAGCGCCGAGGTGCCGACGACCTTGAAGCCGGCGTGCGGCACGTCGCGCAGATTGATCGAGCCGGAGCCGGTCTTGAGCTCGATCTGCTTGCCGTCCGGCATCTCGACTGTGGCGCCCTGGATCACGTAGAAGGCTTCGTCGCCGTGATGGATATGGCGGGCGACGAAATCGCCGGGCTGATATTCGGCGGTCGAGATGACGACCTCCATGTTGGCGCCCGGCGCGTCGAGATCGGCGCGCTTCAGCTCGACGCGGCTTTTCGGCGCCAGATCGTCCGCATAGGCGAGGCCCGTAATCGCGACGGCGGCACATGCAGCGACGATCCATTTCGCGGTGGTGACCATTGAATCCTCCCGGTTTATCGCTTCCAATAACAGGCAATTAAAAGGTCATACGGCTGGCGATTGCAACGGGGAAGGCGCATGCGGCTCAAGGACAAGATCGCCATCGTGGTCGGCGCCGGCCAGTCGGCGGGCGAGGGCATGGGCAACGGCCGCGCCACGGTGCTGCGCTTCGTGCAGGAAGGCGCCAAGGTGCTTGCCGCCGACAACAGGCTGGCCTCGGCCGAGGAAACGGCGGCGCTGGCGCGGCAGGCCGGCGGCGACTGCGTCGCGTTCGAAGCCGACGTCGCCCGCGAGGCGGCGCTCGCCGAAATGGTCGCGGACGCGCTGCGGCGCTGGGGCCGCATCGATATCCTGCACTATAACGTCGGCTTCAGCATCGCCGGCGGCGACGCGGTGCTCGACGATTTCACCGAGGCCGCGTTCGATCGCATCGCCACCGTCAACCTGCGCGGCGCCATCATGGCCTGCAAGCACGTGCTGCCGCCGATGCGGGCGCAGCGCTCGGGAGCGATCGTCATGATCTCGTCGATCTCGGCGTGGGAGAACTATCCTTACGTCGGCTACAAGGCGACCAAGGCGGCGATGATCGCGTTCACCCAGCAAGTCGCGATCCAGAATGCGCAATACGGCGTGCGCGCCAACGTTATTCTTCCCGGCCTGATGGACACGCCGATGGCGGTCGACACGCGCGCGCGGGTGAGCGGCAAGAGCCGCGCCGAGGTCGCCGCCGCCCGCGACGCCCGCGTGCCGTTGCGCCGCAAGATGGGCACCGCCTGGGACGTCGCCAATGCCGCGCTGTTCCTCGCCTCCGACGAAGCCAACTTCGTCACCGGCGTCGCTTTGCCGGTCGACGGCGGCGCGCTGGTGAATATAAATTGAGGTGACCGTAGCCCGGATGAGTGAAGCGACATCCGGGGACTGACTGTCCGCTCGAACCCCGCATGTCGCTTCGCTCATGCGGGCTACCATTCTTCGATCAACCCACAGGGGGATGCATGACACCGCGCCTCGTCTCTACGCTGCTCATCACGCTCATCGCGACACCGGCCTTGGCGGCCGAGATGCCGGCGCGCAAGGCCGGGCTGTGGGAGATCAATACCGGCAACGGCACGGCGATCCGCCAATGTATCGACGCCGCCACCGATCAGGCCATGCAGGCGCGGGCAGGGGGCGCACCCGGCGGCGGGCCACCCGGCGGCGCGTCGCAATGCGCCAAGCACGACGTGGCAAAATCCGGCGACAAGGTGACGATCGATTCCACCTGCACCACGGCCGGCAAGACCGTGAGCTCGCACGTTGTCGTCAGCGGCAGCTTCGACAGCGCCTACACGATGACCGTGACCAATTCGGGCGACGGCGTCCCGGGCGGCTCCCACACCATGACGCTGACGGCGAAGTGGCTCGGCGCCTGCGCGGCCGATCAACGGCCGGGCGACATGATTATGCCGAACGGCATGAAGGTGAACATCCTCGACATCCAAAAGCGCGGCGTCCCCGGCATGACGGCGCCGCCGCCGACGCGCTAGGCGCACGCAGATGGGGTCACGGGCCGCGGCCCGCTACTCCATCTACGTTTGCGCAAACGGAATCCAGTTATAGAGCGCAAGCCCGCCGTCGACCGCCACCGTGGTGCCGGTGACGTAGCGTGAAAACCGGTCGCACAATAGCGCCACCGCCATGTCGGCGATGTCCGCAGGCGTGCCGGGGCGCCGCAGCGGAATCATCTTCTCGAACGCTGCAACGTCGGCCTCGAAGCCGCCGCCCGGAATGGCGCCGGGCGCGATGGCATTGACGCGGATGCCGTGCGGGCCGAGCGCGCGCGCCAACTCCTTCACCAGCATGGTCTGGCCGGCCTTGGTGGCGCTGTAATGGGGCAGGTTGCGCGGCGAATAGGCGTGCAGCGAGGTGATGAACAGCATGCGGCCTTCGATGCCGCGCGCCTTCATATGCGCGCCGGCGGCCTGGCCGAGCAAAAACCCCGAGCGCAAGCCGACATTCACCATGGCGTCCCATTGTGCCGCGGTGACCGCGAGCGCGGTCTCGCTCTCGCGCCGCTTCGGCGCGGCGCTGTGGACGAAGATCGAGATGGCGCCGAGCGCCCGCTCGGCGGCGGCGAACAGCTTTGCGGCGGACTCGGGCGCGGCGAGGTCGGCCGGCACGAAGGCGGCATCGAGCTCGCGCGCCAGATGGTGTCCGGCGTCGGCGGCAACGTCGCTCAGCACCAGGCGCACGCCCTCGCGCGCCAGCGCTTGCGCGATGCCGCGGCCGATGCCGGATGCCGCGCCGGTGACCAGAGCCGTATCGCCATCGAGCAGTCCCATGGTCTTTTCTCCTGTGCGGCGAGCGTAGCAAACGTAGCCCGGATGAGCGAAGCGACATCCGGGGGCGGCTTCTCGGCTCGAACCCCCGCGTATCGCTTCGTAAATTTGGCCGCCGCATCCATCGAACGTCATGCCCCGGCCTTGTGGCGGCCGCGAAGAGAATCGTGGATGGCCGGGCTTCCGCGCGCCGCAGGGTCTCGTAACTGTCGTG
>JASHQO010000174.1 GCA_030039105.1 Xanthobacteraceae bacterium | reverse complement strand
CGAGAACAGGTTGGTGATGACGGTGGCGGCCCAAAAACTCATCTGGCCCCACGGCAGCACGTAGCCCATGAAGCCGGTCGCGACCATGAGCAGGAACAGGATGACGCCGAGGATCCATAGCACCTCGCGCGGCTCCTTGTAGGAGCCGTAATACATGCCGCGGGCGATATGGATGTAGACGGCGGCGAAGAAGAACGAGGCGCCGTTGGCGTGCACGTAGCGCAGCAGCCAACCGTAGTTGACGTCGCGCATGATCGATTCGACGGAATTGAAGGCATAATCGACGTGCGGCGTGTAATGCATCGCCAGCACGATGCCGGTGACGATCTGCACGGCGAGCATGAAGCTGAGGATGCCGCCGAACGTCCACCAGTAGTTCAGGTTGCGCGGAGTCGGATAGGCGACGAAGGAGGAATAGACCAGGCTTACGATCGGCAGCCGCCGCTCAAACCATTGCATGAATGGGCTTTGCGGCTGATAGGTCGAATGTCCGCTCATAGTCGAACCTTATGCCATTTCCGTCTTGCCGGTCATCCCACCCGCGCTGCGTACCGCTCCCTGGCAGGCCCGTGCGGCGGCGGATGGACCGGTCGCATCCGGCCTGGGGAAGGCCACACGCGACACATACCGGCGCGTTTTATTGGCATCCTTGCCGGGAGAGTGCAAGGGTAGCCTTGCCGCGACGCACAAGTCCGGCCCAGCCGGCCCGGCCGGCACCGGAGCGCCACAATTTCGGCCATGCGCATCGCCCTCTACCAGCCCGATATCCCGCAAAACACCGGCACTATTCTTCGCATGTGCGCATGCCTCGGCATCGCCGCCCACATTATCGGCCCGGCCGGATTTCCGACCTCCGATCGCGCCTTCCGCCGCGCCGGCATGGACTATCTCGATGCCGTGACGCTGCTGCGGCACGATTCCTGGAGCGCCTTCGAGGCTTGGCGGCGCGGCGAAGCCGCGCGCCTCGTGCTGTTCACCACCGCTGCGGCGACGTCTTATCTCGAGCACCGCTTCGCGGCGGCCGACGTGCTGCTGTTCGGCCGCGAATCCGCCGGCGTGCCGCACGAGGTTCATCGCGCCGCCGATGCGCGCCTCGCCATTCCGATGCGCCCGGGCCTGCGCTCGCTCAACGTCGCCGTCGCCGCCGCCATGGCCGCCGGCGAAGCGCTGCGGCAGAGCGGCGGGCGTTGACGACCCTCTGGTTGCTCGGCAAAACCTTGCAACGTTGCGTCAACACGAAACGCTCATCCGAGTTATCTCGTCTCGCAATATGAGCCGCAGAGAAAAGGTGCGCTATGAACAAGAAGCTTAAAGCCGTTCCAAAATTTCGCAGCGAAGCGGATGAGCGTGCCTTTTGGGAGAGCCACGACACGGCGGACTATTTCGATCTGAGCAAGGCGCAGCGCGCGCGTTTTCCCAACCTGAAACTTGCGACGACCGCCATCTCGCTGCGCCTGCCGCAGGGTCTGCTCGATCGCATCAAGATCGCCGCCAACAAGCGCGACGTACCGTATCAGTCCTTGATCAAGGTCTGGCTGGCCGAAAAAGTCGACGCCGAGTAGGCCGCTTACGCCTCGACCGCGCCCGGCTTGCCGTTCTCGACCGCGAACGTCTTGAGCGTCGAGATAGCGGCGTTCGGATCGTGGGCGTCGGATACCGCGCGCATGCGCACCTGCATGCGCGAGCGATCGAGATCGACGCTGACATAGCCGCGCTTGCGGCTCTCGAAGAAACGAATGTGTGGATTCTCCGGCACCGCCTGGGCGAACAGCTCGTAGGGCGCCGGATAGGACGAGATCGAGGTGCCGACGAATTCCGTCGCCACCACCGGCGACGCCGGATCGTCGAAATCGAGCTTGAGGTCGTTGGCGAAGAACGAATGGATATCGCCGCCGACGACGACCGGGTTGGACACTTTGGTGTCGGCGATGCGCTTGATGAGGCGCGTGCGGTTGGCCGGATAGCCGTCCCAGTCGTCGGTCCAGAACGCCTCCTCGCCTTTGAGCTTCTCCTTGAGCTGCGCCATCAGCACGTCCTGGGCGATCAGATTCCATTGCGCCTTGGTGTGGGCGAGCGCGGTGTAAAGCCAGGACTCCTGGGCAAATCCCATCATCGAGCGGCCGGCGGCGAGCCGCTCCGGACAGCCGGCATTGCTCTCCAAATGGCCGCCGCCCTTGTTGGGTGGACCGTAGCAGGCTTCGCGCGAGCGATACTGCCGGCCGTCGATCATGGAAATCTCGATCAGGTCGCCGAAGGCAAAGCGGTCATAGACCCGCATCACCGGACCTTCCGGGTGGGACAGGATCGGCCGCACCGGCATGTGCTCGTAAAATGCCTGGTAGGCGGCGGCGCGCTGCTGCAGGAAGCGCGCCGGCTCGACGAACCACTGCGACCACTGGTCGGCGTAATCGTTCTCGACTTCGTGATCGTCCCAGGTGACCAGCGCCGGCGCCCGCGCGTGCAGGTTCTGCAAATCCGGGTCGAGCCGGTATTGCGCATAGCGGTTGCGATAGAGCGGCAGCGTCGTGGCCGGCACGCCGTCGCTGTGCCGGCGCACGGTCGGCCTGTTCTGCTCGATGGTGTCGTAGATGTAATCGCCGAGGAACAGCACCAGCTCGGGATCTTCCGCGGTCAGGTGCCGGTAGGCCGAGAAATAGCCGTGCTCGTAGTTGGCGCAGGAGACGAAGCCGAAGCGGAGCCGGTCCAGCGCCGCGCCCGGCGCCGGCAGCGTGACGGCGCGCCCGACCGCGCTCACCGCGTCGCCGCTCTTGAAGCGGTACCA
The DNA here is from genome assembly GCA_030039105.1 of Xanthobacteraceae bacterium. Taxonomy (GTDB): domain Bacteria; phylum Pseudomonadota; class Alphaproteobacteria; order Rhizobiales; family Xanthobacteraceae; genus BOG-931. Next base: position 3,320 of record JASHQO010000174.1, on the reverse strand, counting down.
GTACGGCCGGCCGGGCTCGAGGCCGGCGACGTCGAGATGCACCGAATAGGCGAAGCGCTGCTCGGCGGTGGCCTGGCCGCTGCGCACCACCTTGGCCATGGCGTCGTCGGTGGCGATCTCGTAGGCGATACCGAGATCGCCGCCGCTCATGCCGCCGGGCGTTTCCGGATTGCTCGACAGCGGCACCGGCGCAAGGCGCGTCCACAGCACGAAACCGTCCGGGCGCGGCGCGCCGGCGGCGACGCCGAGGCAGAACGGGTTGCCGGCCTGCCAGCTTTGGGCGCGGGCCTGCCGCAGCGCTGCGGGCGCCGCGATCAGGGACAGTCCGGCGCCGGCGGTGCCCGCGATAAAGCGGCGGCGCGTGAAAGGTCTTGCAAAGGTTTCGTTGGCCATGATCGATCCCGGTTGCGATGGATCACCATAGTCGCGCGATTTTATGACATTCTAGCATCATGGACAGTGGCAAAATCGAGCCGCGCAAACAGCAGGCCCGCGCCTGGTTCGAAAGCTTGCGCGACCGGATCGTAGCGGCGTTCGAGGCGCTCGAGGACGCGCTGCCGGCGACCGCGCCGCTCGCCGAGCGGCCGGCCGGCCGCTTCAAGCGCACGCCCTGGAGCCGCACCGGCCATAGCGGCGCGCGACCGATCACCGGTTTACCCGAGATCGGCAATGCCGATACCGGGTCGGCAAAGGCCGACCCGGACGGCGGCGGCGGCGTCATGGCGATGCTGACCGGCCGCGTATTCGAGAAAGTCGGCGTCCACGCCTCGACCGTGTTCGGCGAATTCGCCCCGGAATTCCGCAAGGACATTCCCGGCGCCGCCGCCGACCCGCGCTTCTTCGCCACCGGCATTTCGCTGATCGCGCACCCGCACAATCCCCATGTGCCGGCAGTGCACATGAACACCCGCTTCGTCGTCACCACCAAGGCCTGGTTCGGCGGCGGCGCCGACTTGACGCCGGTGCTCGACCGCCGCCGCAGCCAGGACGATCCCGACACCCGCGCCTTTCATGCCGCGATGAAGGCGGCGTGCGACGCCCACGCCGCAGTTGCCCCTTACGACAAATTCAAGACGTGGTGCGACGAGTACTTCCATCTGAAACACCGCGGCGAGATGCGCGGCATCGGCGGCATTTTCTACGACTATCTGGAGACCGATTGGGACGCCAGCTTCGCGTTCACGCAGGCGGTCGGCCGCGCTTTCCTCGGCGTCTATCCCGATTTGGTGCGCAAGAATTTCGCCACGCCCTGGACCGCAGCCGAGCGCGACGAGCAGTTGATCCGCCGCGGCCGCTACGTCGAATTCAATCTGCTTTACGACCGCGGCACCATCTTCGGGCTGCGCACCGGCGGCAACGTCGAATCGATCCTGTCGTCGCTGCCGCCGGTGGTGAAATGGCCGTGACGGGTAGCCGCCTGTAGCAGCCTGTAGCCCGGATGAGCGAAGCGATATCCGGGGTCCGCCTCGCGGCTGCAACCCGCATGTCGGTTCGCTCGTGCCGGCTATATTTGCTCATGCGGGCCAGATTTACCGTTGAAATTGACGGAGAAACACTTTTAGATTGCAGCGACGCTGAGCCTTCGGATCGCAGGTGCGGGCATGACGGCGGCAACCGACGTCGGCGACGTGAGCGAGCAATCCGCGCCGGAGCGCGCGCCGGCCAAGGCCGGCCTGTGGCAGAAAGTCAAAGGCGCAGTCGTCCGCACCGAGAAGGAGTTTGCCTTCGTCAAGGGCCTCGCCGTCGTCAGCCTGGCGGGCACGCTGATCGGCGGCTACTTCCAATATCTGTCGTCGTACCAGGACAAGGTTTCCGCCCAGGCAAAGGACGACATGGGCGCGGCGACCGCGGCGTTCATCGACACCTCGACCGCGCTGTCGACCGCGATCACGCTACAAGGCATGCTGTTCTACGATTTCCTGCACGCGGCCAAGCTCAAGGCCAGCGGCGACGGCAACGCGTTGGCGACCAAGGACGCCCAGCAATTGTACAAGTCGTACGACGATGCGGCCGCGGCGCTGGGCGAAAACATCAACCTGATCGCGCGCAAGATGGAAATCTATGTCGACTGGGCGAGCAACCTCGACCGCGATCCGGCCGCGCAAACCAGCTTCGGCACCGATCCGATCTCGACGTCGATGCTCGGCGCCGTCGATTTCGATTGCGACAGCGACATGCCGAACTTCGACCCGGACAATCACGCCATCGTCAAGAAGAAAGGCCGAGCCCAGTTGAGCGTCGACTGGTACAGCGCCAAGCACCACGTCCTGACCATCGCCTATTGCTTCCACGTCACCCATCAGGTGTCGATGGAGCTGGTGCGGCAGTGGGCCTCGCAAAGCACGCTCGATCAGAACGCCATGACGGCGTTCTTCGCCAACGGCAGCGCCGACCGCCTGCAGACGCGACTCGACGGCGAGGTGGTGCGGCTCAACGCTTTCATGAGCCGGACCATGAACGAGATCGAGCGCATTCGCGTCAAATACCGGCCGAACGGGCTTTATTGCAGCCTGCCCGGCGTGCGCGAAACGGTCGGCCTGTTCAGCAACCGCTGCACGCCGCTGCGCCTGGCGAACTGAAATTTCGAGGCGTGTAGCCCGGATGAGCGAAGCGACATCCGGGGTCCGCCTCGCCGCTGCAACCCGCATGTCGCTTCGCTCATGCGGGCTACATCCGGTTCAGCGCGCCGTAGATCATCACCGTGCCGCCGACGATCACCACGGCGTCGAGCATCGCGGTGTGCACGTGCACCGGCAGCCGCTCGACGATCAGCTTGGCGACGAAGGTGGCGAAAAATCCGATGCAGCCGATCAGCACGCCGATCGCGAGCACCAGCGGCGTGAACACGTCGGCCAGCGCGAACACCGAAATCTTGATGACGCCCATGACGACCGAAACGGCGGCGTCGGTCGCGATCACGGCGCCGCCCTCGAGGCCGGTCGCCATCAACAGCGACAGAAAAATGACGCCGGCGCCGGTGGTGCCGCCGCCGACGACGCCCCAGCCGGCCGACGCCGCGGCAAAGCCTTTTTCGCCGAGGCGGTGGCCGCGGCTTTTCAGGACGCGGCGCAACGGCACGGTCGCGATCAGGCTGCAGCCGATCACCACGGCGGCGCCGCGGCCGCTGAGCAGCGTATAGAGCCAGGCGCCGAGCGCGCAGGTCGGCAGCGCGGCGACGAGCGCAATCGCGGCGCGGCGCCATTCGAGCAAGCGGTGGAACGCAACGATGCGCGCCGAATTGGTGAACATCGCCGACACCGCGACGATCGGCACCACCGGCGCGGCGCCGACGATCGGCACCAGCACCAGCGGCATCAGCG
>JASHQO010000173.1 GCA_030039105.1 Xanthobacteraceae bacterium | reverse complement strand
CCTCCGGACTATCGCGACAAGCCGGTGCTGACCGCCATGGAAGTTGAGGACGTGGTGGCCTATCTGATGACCCTGAAATGAGTTTTGGCATGGCCCGCAGTCGCCGCTCGCGTCGGGAAATCCTGCAAATTGCCGGTGCGCTGGTCGGCAGCGGCATGGCGTTGCGCCTGTCGATCCGCCCGGCCCGGGCCACGCCGGAAATGATGCAGGACGCGGTCCGTGCCGCCATCGGCGAGGCGGCGGTCAAGAAAGGCAGGGTCAAGCTCGACCTGCCGCCGATCGTCGAGAACGGCAATTCGGTGCCCTGCACCGTTTCGGTCGAGAGCCCGATGACGGCGACCGACTACGTCAAGGCGATCCACGTCTTCAACGAGAAGAACCCGCAGCCCAACGTGATCAGCGTCAAGCTCGGACCGCGCGCCGGCCGCGCCGCGTTCTCGACCCGCATCCGGCTGGCCGACTCGCAGACGATCACCGCCATCGCCGAAATGGCCGACGGCACCTGCTGGTCCGACGACATCGACGTCATCGTGACGCTGGCGGCCTGCATCGAGGAGTCGATCCACTGATGCCACGCGCCCTGATCCACGTTCCGGCGACCGCCAAAAAGGGCGAGACCGTCGAGATCAAGACCCTGATCGCGCACGTCATGGAAACCGGCTATCGCATCGGCGTCACCGGCGCGCCGATCCCACGCGACATTATCGAGGACTTCGTCTGCACCTATAACGGCGAGGAAGTGTTCCGCGCCAAGCTTTACCCCGCCATCGCCGCCAATCCGTACATCACGTTCTTCACCACCGCGACCGCAAGCGGCACGCTGGCGTTCTCCTGGACCGACCAGCACGGCGCGACGCAAGTGCAGACCGCAGAGATCAAGGTGGAATGAGGCGGACGGGGGCGATCTTCGCTGCGCTGGTCGCCGCGGCGCCCGTCGCCGCGCGCGCCGCCGACATTCCGTTCGACCAGCGCCGCTCCGACAGCGAATTCGTCAGCGCCGATACGCGCGCCATGCAGAACGACGACACCGCCAACCCGGGCATGCTCGCGGTGCTCGACGGCGAGACGCTGTGGAACACCAAGGCCGGCGACTCCAACAAATCTTGCGCCGACTGCCACGGCGACGCCAAGGTCGGCATGAAGGGCGTGGCGACACGCTATCCGGCCTTCGCGGCGGAGTTCGGCCGGCCCATCGATCTCGAGGAGCAGATCAACCTGAGCCGCTCCACCGATCAGAAGGCGGCGCCGTTCGCATTCGAGAGCAAGGACCTGCTCGCGCTCACCGCCTATGTCGCCTACCAATCGCGCGGCATGCCGATCGCGCTCCAGGAGACCGCGAAGCTCAAGCCGTTCATCGAAGACGGCCGCGCCATCTTCGAGCGCCGCCAGGGCCAGCTCAACCTGTCCTGCGCGCAATGCCACGACGACAATTGGGGCAAAACCCTCGCCGGCAATCTCATTCCGCAGGCGATGCCCACCGGCTACCCGATCTACCGCCTGGAATGGCAGGAGGTCGGCTCGCTGCAGCGGCGGCTGCGCAATTGCCTGAGCGGCATGCGCGCCGCGCCGTACAATTTCGGCGCCCTGTCGCTGGTCGAGCTCGAGCTCTACCTGATGTGGCGCGCCCGCGGCCTGCCGATCGAAGCGCCGGCGGTGCGGCCTTAAGAAAAAACACCTCTTCCCGCGTGCGGCGCCGTTGCTCCCTTTTCTTGCGCGCCTTATGGTCCCGCCCGCCGCAGAAGTCATGTCAGGACACCATCGATGAACGACGTCACCAGAAAATCCAACGCGCCCGTCCGCTACGCCGAGAAGGCGTGGCAGTCCGACGTCATCGTCGATCTGATCCAGCACTACGACTTCCCCTATATCGCGCTCAATCCGGGCGCGAGCTATCGCGGCCTGCACGACTCGCTGGTGAACTACGGCGGCAATCAGCCGCCGCTGCTGTTGTGCCAGCACGAGAAGATCGCGGTGCAGATCGCCCACGGCTACGCCAAGGCGACCGGCAGGCCGATGGTGGCGATCGTGCACGACGTGGTCGGCATGCTGCACGCCACCATGGGCATCTATTACGCCTATATCGACCGCTGCCCGGTATTCGTCATCGGCGCCACCGGCCCGATGGACGAAAGCCGGCGCCGGCCGTTCATCGACTGGATCCACACCGCCAACGTCAACGGCGAGCAGCTACGCCATTACGTGAAGTGGGACTATCAGCCGTCCAGCATCGAGGGCGTGCCGGATGCGTTTTCGCGCGCCTACGCGGCGATGATGACCGAGCCGCAGGGCCCGATCTACATGTGCTACGACGCCTGGCTGCAGGAGCAGCCGCTGGCGAAGGACGTGGCGCTGCCGAAGCCATCCGACGCCAAAGTGCCGGTGCCGATGGCGGCCGACCCGAAGGCGCTGGAAGCGGTCGCCGACAAGCTGCTGGCGGCGACCTATCCGGTGCTGATGGCCGAGTACGTGGCGCGCAGCGCCGGCGGCTTCGACAATCTCGTGGCGCTCGCCGAAACCGCCGGTGCCGCGGTGTTCGACGTCCACGCGCGGCTCAATTTCCCCAACCGTCATCCGCTCAACCTGAGTTGCGAGAAGGAGATTTTCCGCGACGCCAACCTGATCCTCTCGCTCGACACCCGCGACTGGGAGAAGTCGACCCACTTCAACGACCGCACCAAGCGCCAGGTCGTGCCGCACTATCCGCCGCACTGCGAGATGATCGAAATCGGCTTCGGCGAAATCAACTTGAGCAAATGGTCGATGGACTATGCGCGCATGCCGCGCTGCAGCCTGCGCGTGCTCGGCGACACGTTGACTGCGATCCCGGAGCTGACGCGCATCTGCCGCGAGCGCATCGCCAAGAATCCGGCGCTGGCGAAAACCGTTGCGGAGCGCAGCAAGCTCGTCGCGCGGAAGCACGACGCGCTGTTCAAGAAATGGGCCGACGACGCCAAGAAGGACTGGGACGGCATGCCGATCACGCTGCCGCGGCTGGCCAGCGAGATCTGGGACGCGATCAAGAGCGAAGACTGGGTGCTGACCGGCGCCAATCTGCAGGACTGGTGCTACAAGCTCTGGGACCTCGACAAAGCCTACCGCCATCCCGGCCAGGCGCTCGGCACCGGCACCCAGATCGGCACCTCGCTCGGCGTGGCGCTGGCGCACCGCGACAAGGGACGGCTCGTCGTCGACATCCAGCCCGACGGCGACCTGATGTTCGACGCCGGCGCATTGTGGAGCGCGGCCAAGAACAACATCCCGATGCTGATCGTGATGTACAACAACCGCGCCTATTACAACGACTGGGAGCACCAGATCCGCATCGCGAATTTCCGCGGCACGCCGGTCGAGCGCGCCTCTATCGCGCAAGACATCACCGGCCCCGAGCCCGACTTCGCCACCATGGCGAAGAGCATGGGCTGGTACGCCGAGGGGCCGGTCGAACAGCCCGGCGATATCGCGGGCGCGTTGCGCCGCGCCATCGCGCAAGTGAAAGCCGGCAAGCCGGCGCTGGTCGATACCGTGGTGCGGCCGCGCTGAGTCGCCGCGCGCTGTTTAAGCCCGCGAACGGCGCGCTTCGATGTTGGGCAAAAGCGCCGTGAGCAGGCCGATCAGCGGCAGGAACGAGCAGACCCGGTAGACGAACTCGATGCTGGTCAGGTCGGCAAGCTCGCCCAACGCCGCAGCGCCGATGCCCGCCATGCCGAATGCCACGCCGAAGAACAGGCCCGACACCATGCCGACGCGGCCCGGCATCAGCTCCTGCGCATAGACCACGATCGCCGAGAACGCCGACGACAGGACGAGGCCGATCACCACGCTCAACGCCACGGTCGCCGGCAGCCCGACATAGGGCAGCGCCAGCGTGAACGGCAGCACGCCGAGGATCGAAACCCAGATCACCACTTTGCGGCCGAAGCGGTCGCCGACCGGACCGCCGACGAAGGTGCCGGCGGCAGCCGCGGCCAGAAAAATGAACAGATAGAGCTGTGCCGTCGCCGTCGGCAGCGCGAAGCGATGCATCAGATAGAAGATGTAATAGCTGGTGATGCTCGACAGATAGAAATACTTCGAGAAGATGAGCGCGACCAGCACCGCGATCGCGCGCCGCACCTGCGATTTAGCGACGACGGCAGGCGGAACCGTCGAACTTCGCGCGCGCGGCGCAGCGTGACCGCCGTTGCGGTACCAGTTGCCGAGCATGACGAGAATGACCATCGCCAGGAGCGCGACGAGCGCGAACCAGGCAAGACTCGTTTGCCCGCGCGGCAGAACGAAAAAGGCCGCCAGCACCGGGCCGATCGAGCTGCCAAAGCTGCCGCCGAGCTGGAACAGCGATTGCGCCATGCCGTGGGCGCCGCCCGAGGCGAGCTGCGCCAGCCGTGATGCTTCCGGATGGAAGATCGATGCACCGAGCCCCAGCAAGGCGGCGCCGGCCAGCAGCACGGGATAATTCGGCGCGTACGCCAGCAGGCAGACGCCGAACAGCGTGCAGCCCATGCCATAAGCCAGCGAATACGGCTGCGGCTTGCGGTCGGTGTAGAGACCGACCAGCGGCTGCAGCAGCGAGGCGATGCCCTGCAGGACCAGCGTGATCAAACCGATCTGGCCGAAGCTCAGATCGAACGCGCTCTTGAGAACCGGATAGATCGCGGGCAGCAGCGACACCGTCAGGTCGTTCAGCAAATGGCAGAAGCTGATCGCCGCCAGGACGACAAATGCGGCGCTGCCGGCTTGTCGCCGGCCCATCACGGCCTCGCTCACGGGAGAACCTTTCCAAGCCCCGGCGCGAAAGAATTCAGCACGGGCATTTGTTTTTGCGATTCGTGGCGCGTACCTATCGTCCACGGACCGGTCCGGCTACCCCGATACGGGCATCCGACCTATGCAGGATTGGCGCGCCAAATAAATTAATCTTTGACGCTCTTGACCGGCGTCCCCGGCGTCAGCCCGCCGCGGCGGCGCGCCAAGGTTTCCTTGCCCGACTCTTCCCACCGGCCGGCGACGGCGCGGCTTGCATAGACATCCCACGCCGCGTCCCAGTCGCCGAGCGAATAGCCGTGCCACGGCGGCTGCGGCGTCAGCGCCGGCAGGCCGAGCTCGTCCCAGATTGCTTTCGCGCGCTCCATATATTCGCGCTTGGGCAAAGCCAACGGCGGCGCGATGTCCTTGAGCGTCGCGTCGATCAGCATCGTCGACTCTTCGCGACTCCGAGCCTGCCCTCCGCCGCTTGCGGAGCTGGGTTGGGCGGCGGACTTCGGGCCGTGGCCGGCGGCGCGGTACGGCACGATCTGCGCGTCCTCCACCGGATTGGCGCGATAGGCGAGCGACCAGAACACCGCGTCGGCATTGTCCGGGTCGACGTCTTCGCTCACGGCAATGACGTATTTGCCGATATCGGCCTGAAGCGTCGCGGCACCGTGGAGCGCGCGCCAGATCTCGCTGCGCGGCACGCCGGGCGCGAATTGCACGAACACCACTTTGCGCAGATTGGTCAGCGGCTCGTGCATCGCCACGCGGCGCACGCCTTTGATCGCCAGCGTGTCGCGCAAGTGGGCGAGATAGCGCGGCTCGTAGGCGACGCGCTTCATCACGCTCGATTCGCTCGGCGTCACTTCGCTCAGGATCGAGGCGAACACCGGCGCGCGCTTGTGGGTGATCGCGGTGACCTGCATCGACATGTTGAAATCTTCGAGCGCGACGTGGCCGTGGCTTTCGCCGAACGGCCCTTCGGGCTCGAGCAATTCCGGATCGATCAGGCCCTCGATCACGAACTCGGCGTCGGCCGGAACGTCGAGATCGACGCTGGCGGCTTTGACGACCCGGATCGGCGCGCCGGCCAAGCCGCCAGCCACCGCCATCTCGTCGAGATCGATCGGCAGCTTTTGCGGCCCGGTGAACATCACCACCGGCGCGCAGCCGATGACGATGGCAATCGGCATCGGCTTTTTCAGCTTGCGGTATTTCTGCCAGTGCAGATAGCCGCCGGCGCCACCGATGCGCGCCGCCATGCGCACGCCAAGCCGGTCGGTGGCTTTGAGCTGAGCCCGGTAAGTGCCCATGTTGCGCACGCCGGTTTCGGGATCCGCGGTGATGCACAGCGTCGCCGTCAGATAAGGCGCAGCGTCGTAGCCGGGCGTCGAGATCGGCACCGGCAGCGATTTGAGCCCGCCATTCGGCGCGCGCAGCGCGTCGCCCTCGACCACGACCTCCTGGCACGGCGCCGACGTCACTTCGACCGGAGCAAGCGGATTGGCGATCGCCCGCATCCAGGCGTCGCCGATGTCCTCGACCGCGCAGCCCATGCCGACCGCGTAGATGCGCGCCGACGCGGCCAGCGCGCCGACGGCGACCGGCGTGCCGAAGCTGCGGCCGCTCGCATCGACGACGTTGCTGAACAAGAACGCCCGCCGCTGATCCTCTTTCAGCCCGCCCTGGAATTGCCAGCGCACCAGCGGATGCAGCTCGGTGTCCTTGTTGATCGGCCGCTCGATCCGCCGCAACAGCCCTTGCGCGTCAAGCCGCGCCAGATGGTCCTGGAAATCGAGCGGCGGCCCCGCCGCTTGCGACTTGCTATTCCGGGCATCGCTCTTGTCCAGCATTACGTTCCTTCACTCTCGTCATGGCCGGGCTTGTTGTCCCGGCCATCCACGTCGACCCTCGTAGCCCGGATGAGCGAAGCGATATCCGGGGCAAGCCTCAAGGTTGAATCCCGGGTGTCGCTTCGCTCACCCGGGCTACGGCCGCGTTATTTCTTGTTCTTCAGATATTCGGCGATGATCGGCTTCGCCACGCGGAAGCAATCGACGCCGATCGGCGCGCCGCAATAGATCATGACCTGCGTCAGCGCCGCGCGGATCTCGTTGGGCGTCAGCCCGTTGTTGAGCGCGCCGCGCACGTGGGTGGCGAACTCTTCCATCTTGCCCAGCGCCGCGATCATGCCGAGGTTGAGGATCGAGCGCTCGCGCGGCTTCAGCGTCTCGTCGCCCCAGGTCTCGCCCCAGCAATATTCGGTGAGCAGGCGCTGAAAATCGCGGTTGAAGTCGTCGACGTTGCTGAGCGCGCGGTCGACGTAAGCCTCGCCCAAAACCTGCTTGCGTTTGGCTAACCCGGTATCATAGCGCTTCTGGTCCATGGCGTTTCCTCCTTAAGCGGACGACAGATGACGGACGACAGACGACGGATGTAGTCTAAGATTTATCAATCCGTCCTCCGTCGTCTGTCCTCATTATTCCTCCACCGGGCCGCCCTTCCAGCGTTTGACGACGCCGGTATCGATGCCGAACAGGTCGAGCAGCCGGCCGCAGGTGTGATTGACGATGTCGTCGACCGACTGCGGCCGATTGTAGAACGCCGGCACGATCGGCGCGATCACGGCGCCGATATCGGCGAGCGTGGTCATGCTGCGCAGATGCCCGCCATGCAGCGGCGTCTCGCGCAGCGCCAGCACCAGCCGGCGCTTTTCCTTCAGCACCACGTCGGCGGCGCGCGACAACAACGACGCGGTCACGCCGCTCGCAATCTCGCTCATGGTGCGGATCGAGCACGGCGCGATCACCATGCCCATGGTCGGAAACGAGCCGGACGAGATCGCCGCGCCGATGTCGGTGACCGGATAGGTCTTGGTGGCGAGGTCGCGCACGTCCTTGGCCTTGAGATCGGTCTCGTAGGCCAGCGTCATCTCCGCCGACTTGCTCATGACCAGATGGGTCTCGATGTCGGTCTGGCGCAGCATTTCCAGTATCCGCACGCCGTAGATCGTGCCGGAGGCGCCGGATATGCCGACAATGAGCCGCGCCGCGGTCTTGGCCATTCTTCTTTCCCTTGAGCGTTATGGGCTTTTTGCCACGGGACGCCACGCCATGCCAGCCGGTCGGGCCGGGGCTCAGGCTGGGCTCAGGCCGCGCTCAAAAACCCCGCGATCAGGACATCGACCGCGGATTTTGAGAAAGTCTTGCCGATTGCGGCCTCATAGGCGGCGACGTTGCCGCGCGCGGCGGCGGCCGGCGCGGCCGCCTTGCCGAGCGGCTGCGATTGCGTAACCGCGTAAAGCCCTTCCTGCTGCAGCCGCTCCGCCTCGAGCTCTGCGACCTTGACCTTGTCGCGCAGCGCTTCCTGCTTCGCCGGATCGATGAAGGTCACGGCGCCTTTGAGCTTCCTGCGCACGTCGCGGATCGGAATGATGGTGAGCTCGCGCCAACTGCGTACCTTGTCGTCGAGCATTTTCACGTCTTCCGCGGCGACCTGGCGGCCCTCGGAAGCGAGCCAGAACAGATAGAGCAGCAAGTTGACGTCGATACCGCAGCCGTCCTGCAACGCGATGCAGGCATCCGACACGCCGGACCGGCCGTAAAATATCAGCGAGTAGCGCCAGAACGGCGTGACGGGGGATTTCGTTTGCATATCGTTCATCGTCCTCGCGTTCCTTTCTTCCGCTCATTCCCGCGCCAGCGGCAATCCAGCGACTTGAGCCTGGGTCCCGGCTGGCGCGGGGACGAGCGGATAAAACGTGCTCATGCGGCAAAGAATTTCTCGTAGGCGCCGGCGACGCGCAGCGCGGCGACGATGCGCTCCGGCGTCAACGGCGTCTCGGCGAAATGGACGTCGAACGGCGACAGCGCGTCCTCGATGGCGGCGATGATCGCCGCCGGCGCCGGGATGGTGCCGCCTTCGCCCGCGCCCTTCACGCCGAGCGGATTCATCGGGTTGACGGTCTCGACGTGGGCGATGGCGCAGGTCGGCACGTCGGTCGCCATCGGAATGAGATAATCGGCGAACGACGTGGTCAGCGGCTGCGCGTTCTCGTCGTATTGCATCCATTCCAGCAGCGCATTGCCGATGCCATGGGCGACGCCGCCCTGCACCTGGCCGTCGACGATCAGCGGATTGACGACGCGGCCGGCATCGTGGGCGACGGTGTAGCGCAAGATCTTCACGCCGCCGGTCATGGCGTCGACTTCGACCTCGGCGACGTGAGTACCGGAGCAGTAGGCCGCCTGCGATGGCGTAAAATAGGCGGTGTGCTCGAGGCCGGCGGGCTGGCCGGCCGGCAGCGACACGCCGGGAATGCCTTGCGCCAGCCGCGCCAGCTCGCCGAAGCCGATCACCGGCTTGTTGCCGGTCTGGGCGATCGCCTGGCCGTTGTCGAGATCGACGTCGCTTTCCTTGACGCCGAGCACGCGCGCGGCGAGCGCGATCAGTTGCGCGCGCACCGACTGCCCGGCGACCAGCGCCGAGCAGCCGGCGTTGACCGCCTGGCGGCTGGCGAAAGCGCCGACGCCTTGGGCGATGGCGCCGGTATCGCCGAGGGTCATGACGATGTCCTCGAAGCGGCAGCCGACCTGCTCGGCGACGATCTGCGACAGCGTCGTGCGCGTGCCCTGGCCCTGGTTGGTGGCGCCGGTGGCGACCGCGACCTTGCCGCTGGGCAGAACGCGCACGGTGACGCCCTCGAACGGGCCGAGCCCCGTGCCTTCGACGTAATTGCCGATCCCGATGCCGATGAAGCGGCCTTCGTCGAGGGCCGCGCGCTGCCGGGCGCGGAAACCTTGGTAGTCGGCGTCGGCGAGCGCCCTGTCCTGCCCTCGCGGATAATCGCCGCTGTCGTAGACCAGCGGCTTGCCGTCGCGGAAGATCAGGCCGACCTCGTAGGGCATCTGCTCCGGCTGGATGAAATTGCGCCGCCGTACCTCGCCGCGGTCGAGCTGCAGCTCGCGGGCGACGCGGTCCAACAACCGCTCCATGGCGAACACCGCCTGCGGCCGGCCGGCGCCACGCACCGGCGTCGTCGGCACCTTGTTGGTGAGCGCCACCATGGTGTCGAGCCGATAGGCCGGAATCACGTAGGGGCCGGGCACGGTGGCGGCGGCGATATAGGGCATGATGATGCCCCATGGCGCGAAGGCGCCGGTGTCGTGCAACATCCGGCCGCGCAGCCCGAGAATCTTTGCCTCGGCATCGACCGCGATGGCAACGTCCCAATATTGATCGCGCTCCTGGGTGGCGCACAGGAAATGCTCGCGGCGGTCTTCGATCCACTTCACCGGCCGGCCGAGCTTGAGCGCCAGCGCCGGGATCACCGCCTCTTCCGGATAGAAGATCGCCTTCGGCCCGAACCCGCCGCCGACGTCGGGCGCGATCACGCGGATCGATTCGAGCTCGCGGCCGAGCAGATCCGCCATCATGCGCCGGCCGATATGCGGGGTCTGGGTTCCCGACCACACCGTCAGCAGATCGGTCGCGGCATCGTGGCTGGCGAGCACCGCGCGGGTCTCGAGCGCCATGCCGCCGCCGCGGTGCTGCCAGATCTCCTCTTCGAACACATGCGCCGCATTGGCGAAAGCGGCATCGACGTCGCCATAGGCGAGCTGAAACATCGACAGCACATTGGAGCCGAGCGCGGCATGGGCCCGCGCCGCGCCTTCGGCGACGGCATCGCGGCAATCGCCGACCGCCGGCAGCATGTCGTAGTGCACGGCAACTGCCGCAGCCGCATCCTCGGCGATGTAGCGGCTGTCGGCGATCACCACCGCGACCGCCTGGCCGACGTAATAAACCTCCTCGCGCGCCAGCACGTGCTGCGTGCACAGCGCCGAGATCGACGGATTGGGCAACAGCAGCGGCATGGCCTGGTTGCGCATCGGGTCCGGCAGATCGTTGGCGATGACGACGGCATGGACGCCGTTCATCGCCAGCGCCGGCTTGGCGTCGATGCCGAGCAGGCGCGCGTGGGCATAGGGCGAGCGCACGAAGCAGGCATGCAGCACGCCCGGCAATTTCACGTCATCGACGAAGCGGCCGCGGCCCGACAACAGCGCCGGATCTTCGAGGCGGGTGACGCGGGCGCCGAAATGCTTCGCGCCCATGGGTCAGCTCCCGCGCCCGTTGCGCAGGCGTTCCGCCGCGTCGAGCGCCGCCTTGACGATGCCGGCATAGCCGGTGCAACGGCACAGATTGCCGGTTAGCGCTTCGCGCACCTCGTCTTCGCTCGGCGCCGGATTCTCGCGCAGCAATTCGGTCAGCGTGATCAGCATCCCGGGCGTGCAGAAGCCGCATTGCAGGCCGTGATTATCGACGAAAGCCTGCTGCAGCACCGACAATCCATCGTCCGGCGTCAGCCCCTCGACGGTCGTCACCTCGCAGCCGTTGGCCTGCACCGCGAACATCAGGCACGAGCGCGCGGAGCGGCCGTCGAGCAGCACGGTGCAGGCGCCGCACACGCCGTGCTCGCAGCCGAGATGGGTGCCGGTGAGGCCGAGCTCATGGCGCAGGAAATCGGCCAGCGTCAGCCGCGACTCGACGACGCGGGCATGCGCCTTGCCGTTCACCGTCAGCCGCGTCGGCTGCTTACTCATACGCCCCCTTCTCCCGTGCCATCACATCGCGGCCGGCACGTCGACGCCGGCACGTCTTGCCGCATCGGTGAGCGCGCGCGCGCTCAACACCTGAGCCAGGTGGCGCCGGTATTCGGCGCCGGCGTGAATATCGGAAACCGGCTCGATCAGCCATGCCGCAGCCGCCGCCGAGCGGATCAGCGCCGCGTCGAGGGGTTGGCCGACGAGGCGCGCTTCGGCGGCTTCGACCCGGACCGGCATCGGCGCGACGCCGCACAGCGCCAGCGCGGCGCGCCGCACCACGTTGCCGGCGCCG
>JASHQO010000172.1 GCA_030039105.1 Xanthobacteraceae bacterium | reverse complement strand
AGATCATGGTCATGCCCGCGTCGTCGATGGAATTGCGGCCGAACACTTGGGCATAGAACTTCGCAACCGACGTGGTCTCGACGAACACCCGCTTGGCGGTCGCGTCCGAGGCATTGCCCGGATCGCCGATCAGCGCGCCCGGCAGCGTCTGGTTGTGGTTGCAGTCGTTCACGGTGACGCCGGGCGGCCCCGCCGCGGCGACGGCGAGCGACCGCGTCGTGCCGACCATGCTGGCAACGCGGGTGAGTCTGGCCGCCTGGTCACGCAGCTTTCGCAGTTCGGTGTCGATCTTCATCGTGTCGGCGAAATGCTTCCTCTGCGCCTTGGACAGCTTGCTGTCCCTGGCAAGGCGCCGCAGCACGTGCAACGGCACGATTTGGCATGTACAGCACATGAGATGTCGCTCCCTGTTTCGGCCGCGCGCCGTGTCGCCCTGGCGCGCGGCTACCTCGATAGGTTGTCGCGCCGCCGAACAGCCGGCGTGGGCGATGCGGATAGAAAAAATCGAGCTTCTAAGGACAGCCTCTCGCGTCCGCCGCCGGGAAGCGCAATGAGTGTCGCCCCTAGGTTCCCGCTTGCAGCGAGCGCGCACATAATCTTAGGCCGAAATAAAATTTATATGCAACTGAAAGTTGGATACAGCCGCGGGGCTGAGCCGCCCAGGCCGACGGAACGACAGAATGCCGACGTGCAAATCCGCACCGCAATCGCGCGCGCTCCCGGCGGCGACTGCGGCGAATGCCGCGCTCAAAGCGCTCGGCGCAGCGCGCCTTGAGCGAAACACTGCTGTTTCCGGGCGTGCCGGTCGGGGACGATCCGCCCCATCGCGGTGTTCTTGTACGGATTGATCCGATCACGTTGACCGCGATCCCCGCAAACGGCAACATCCGCCGCCGCCCCATAACAATTCGCTGCGCATTCGAGGGAGGAAAACCGATGCGTCGAATCTCGACCTTACTCGCCGCCGGCATCTGCGCCGGAGCACTGTGCCTACAGGCGCCGGCGCAGGCCGCGCCGGATATGTCGCTGACCCGCCTCGATTGCGGCACGCCGCCGCCGCCGACAGCCGTCAACGAGCGTTTCTCTGACACCTTCTCGTACGGCGATCTGAAAATTCAATTCGTGTTTAGCTGCTATCTGATCAAGCACGGCGATCAATACCTGCTGTGGGATACCGGTCATTCCATGACCGCGCCCAACGTGGCGCCGAAGGTAAGCATCGTCGACCAGTTGAAGCAGATCGGCGTCACGCCCGAGCAGATCAATTTCGTCGGCATCAGCCACTATCACGCCGACCATACCGGCCAGGTCGCCTCGTTTCCGAAGGCGACGCTCTTGATCGGGCTCGGCGACTGGAACGCCATTACCGCGCCGAAGCCGGCGGCCGGCGTCAACTACGCGCCGTTCGAGGGCTGGATCAAAGGCGACAACAAGGTCGAGCCGCAGCCGAACGACAAGGACGTGTTCGGCGACGGCAGCGTCATCATGCTGGCCACGCCCGGGCACACGCCGGGCCATCACAGCCTGCTCGTCAAGTTGCCGCAGATGGGCGCGGTAGTGCTCTCGGGCGACGCCGTGCATTTCCACGAGAACTACGAGAACAACGGCGTGCCATGGTTCAACTACAGCCGCGCCGACACGCTGGCGTCGATCGACCGCATCAAGGGGATCGTGAAGACCTTCAAGGCGACCTTGGTGATCCAGCACGACGCCCGCGACATCGACAAATTGCCGAAGTTCCCGGAAGCGGCGAAATAGTCGATCGCAGCTACTTCGCCGGCGCCGGCGTCGTCGAACGCCAGGCGCCGACCGCCGGCACGGCGAGGCCGAGATTTTCGCGCAGCGTCGTGCCGGCAAAGTCGTTGCGGAACAGTCCGCGACGCTGCAGTTCGGGCACAACGAAATCCACGAAATCCTCGTAGGCGCCCGGAACGTGGGTGGCAGAGAGCACGAAGCCGTCGCAGGCCGGCGCTGAAAACCACTGTTCCAGCCGGTCGGCAACCTCCTTCGGGCCGCCGACGATGGCGTTGTGGACGCGGCCGCGGCCGCTGATGCGGATGAAATCGCGCACCGTGGGATTTTGCTTCGCCGCCACCACGCGATCGCGGATGCCCTGCAGCCCCGACATTTCCGCCAATTCCTCCGCCGTGAACGCTTCGTCCATGCCCTTGCGGGCGAAATCGAAATTGAGCGCCTCCGACAACAGCGACAGCGCATCGATCTCGAGCGGCAACTTTTCGATCTCCGCCCATTTGTCCTCGGCTTCCGCCTTGGTCGCTGCCGCCACGGTATTGACCAGATGCGTGATCTTGACCTCGTCAGGGCCGCGGCCGAAACCCGCCACCTCGGCCTTGAACGCGGCGTAGTCGCGCTGGCCGATGTCGATGCTCGGATAGACCACGAAGATCACCTCGCCCCAGCGCGCGCCGAACGCCTTGCCGCGGCCGCTCGATCCGGCCTGGATGATCACCGGATGGCCTTGCGCCGAGCGCGGCACGGTGAACGGCCCGCGCGACCGGTAGAAGCGGCCGGCGTAATCGAGCCGATGCACCTTGTCGGGTCGCGCGAACAGGCCGGTCGCCTTGTCCAGGACGATGGCGCCGTCCTCCCAGGCGTCCCAGTGGCCGAGCACGATCTCCATGAATTCGTCGGCGCGGTCGTAGCGCAGGTCGTGGGCGGTCGCCTCGTCGCGGCCCATGTTCTGCGCCTCGCCGTCGTTGAGCGAAGTGACGACGTTCCAGGCGGCGCGGCCTTGCGTCATCAGATCGAGCGTCGCGAACAGCCGCGCCACATGGAACGGCTCGTAGTAGCTGGTCGAATAGGTGGCGCCGAGGCCGAGTCGCTCCGTCGCCATGCCCATCACGGTCAGTACGGTGACGGCGTCGAGCTTCACGCAGCGGATGCCGTGCTGGACGGTGTGGGCATGATCGTGGCCGTACATGTCCGGCATCGACAGCCGGTCGTCGAAGAAGCCGAGATGAAACTTGCCCGCTTCCAGCACGCGGCCGATGTGGCGATAGTAGTCGGGCGACCAGCTATCGGTGCGCGACGCCGGATGCC
>JASHQO010000171.1 GCA_030039105.1 Xanthobacteraceae bacterium | reverse complement strand
CTTGGCCCGGCCGCTGGTTGCGCGGCAGTTGATTGCGCTGCTGTTGTTGCAAGGTGCGGCGCTGGATGTTGATCTGGCGGCCCACGGTGCGCGCGGCAAATGTCTGGCGGACGAACGACCGGTCGCGCTCCGCCTCTTGCGGCGAAATTCGCAGCGGCACGGCGGCAAAGCGGCCGGCGGCGCCCGGCCGCACCGCGAAGCCGGTCGCGGCCCGCGACAGAACGCCGAGCGAGGCGCCATCGCGGCCGAACACTTCGATGCGGCCGACCCGGCCGTCGGCGTCGGGATAAAGCTTGATCGACACCGCGCCGGCAGCGCCGCCGCCTTGCGGAACCTCGACGATGCCGGTGGTGCCGCGAATGCCGAGCGACGACGTCGGCGTGTCGATCTTCATGTCGCCGGTGTGGGCGACCTCGGCGGCGACGAACGCCACGGTGCCGCTCAGCACATTGAACGCGGCGGCATTGTTGCTGGCGCCGTCCTGATAGACGAAATCGTCCACGGCGATGCGCGCGTTCGGCTTCAAGGTGAACGTGGTCTCGTCGTCGAAGGTGATGCCGAGCGTGCCGTCGATGCCGGTTTGCAGCGTATCGCCCTTATAGATCGGATCGCTTGGCGCCAGCGCGTGGGTGGCATTGGCGTGGGTCACCGAGGCGCTGCCCTGCAAGGTCGCGACGCTGCCGACCGGATTGTCGGTTGCCGGCGCCGCGGCCGGCGCCGGTTGCTGGGCCGGCGCCGCAGTTTGCACCTGCGCGTTCGCGCCCCATGCCATAGCGCCGCCCAGGATCAGTATCGCCAATACACGCTTGGGCCAAGCAAATCCGGGCCATGCAAATTTGGGTAATGCAAATTTGGGCCATGCAATTTGGGGCCACGCCATGCGGAATGCTCTTTTGGGGCTATGCAATTTGTCGGCGCGGCGATTGTGCAGTCGAGCAAAACGGCTTGTCCAGCATCCTGCCCGCAGATTCCGGCGACAGTTGGACCCGTTCGGGCAACTGCTTGTACGGCCGGTATAATCGTGCTGTCTGGGAACGGAGCATCTGGGAACGGAGCAGGAGACCAAGCGCCCATGCTTGCGGAGGAACGGCGCCGGCGATTGTCCGCCGCCATGCGCCAGGCCGGCATCGGCCATATGGTGCTCTACGGCAATGCCTGGCAGGGCGATTACCTGCGCTACGGCACCGGCTTCGGCATCCTCGAAGGCCACGGCGTGGCGCTGCTCGGCGCCGACGGTGATGTCGAGTTGTTTCTCGACAGCGCGACCGATGCCGAGCGCGCCGAGCTCGAGACGGCACAGGTCAAGGTGCAGCTCGCGCCGGACATCGCACGGACCGTCGGCGCGAGGCTCGATCGCGTCGCCAATGCGCGGATCGCCGCCGCGCCGCGGCGCTTCCTGCCGCGCTGGCTCGCCGATGCGACGCGGACATTCAAGCTCGACGATGCCACGGCGCTTCTCGACAAGCTTTTGATGCACAAGAGCGCCGAGGAGGTCGCCGCGGTGCGCCGCGCCGCGCAAATCGCCGATGCGGCCTATGTCGAGTTCCTGCACGCGGTACGGCCGGGCCGGCGACAGTACGAGATCGTCGCCGATATCGAGGCGCATCTGCGGCGCATCGGCTGCCCGGATAATTTCATGATCATCGGTTCGGGTGGCAAGGACGTATTCGGCATGACGCCGCCGTCGGAGCGCCGCATCGCCGCGGGCGACCTGGTGACGACGGAGCTGACGCCCGCGGTCGAGGGCTATTTCGCGCAGATTTGCCGCACGCTGGTGGTCGGCAAGGCAACGGCGGCGCAACGCCGCGCCTTTGCCGTGTATGTCGAGGCGCTGGAGGCCGGTATCGTCGCGGTGCGGCCCGGCGCGCGCGCCGCCGACGTGGCCAAGGCCGAGAACGATGTGTTCCGTAAATACGGCCTCGGCGAATACACCACCAGCCAATGGACCCGGGTACGCGGTCACGGCATGGGCATGTTCGCCGATTCCAAGCCGCATATCCTGGAAGACGTCAACACGGTGCTCGAGCCGGGCATGACCTTGATCGTCCATCCCAACACCTATCATCCCGACGCCGGCTATATCGTGCTCGGCGACGCGCTCGTGGTCACCGAGACCGGTGCCGAGGTGTTTTGCCGGACGCCGCGCGAACTGTTCGAAGTCGCCGCTTGAACGGGAGAGCGGATAAATGCGCCGCGGCCTGATTGCCCGCTCTGCCGTCGAGTTGCCCGACGCGGTGTTCGATGCGCGGCTCGACCGCGTGCGCCGCGCGATGCGCACGGCCGAGCTCGATGCGCTGGTCGTCTACACCAACAATACGCGGCCGGCGGGCGTGTCGTGGCTCGCAGGTTTCGTGCCCTATTGGTCGGAGGCGGTGCTGGTGGTGCCGCGCGAGGGCGGCCTTTATCTGGTCGCCGCCTTGAGCTTTCGCGTCAAATCCTGGATCGAGCGCGTCAGCCGCCTCGCCGACGTGCTGCATGCGCCGCGCATCGGGTTGCAGGCGGCGCAGCAGATCGCTGCGGTCCGGGCGGATGCGGCCGTCGGCGTCGTCGATTTCGACGGCCTGCCGGCAGGCATTGCCGAGGATTTACGCGAGGGCGGGCCGCGGCTGGCGCTGCGCGACGCCAGCGCGCTGTTCGCGCCGCTGCGGGCCACCGCCGATCCGGCGGAAATCGCGCTCGCCGCAAAGGCTGCGGCGATTGCGCATCGGGCGTTGGCTGCCGCCCGGGGCGACGATCTCAACGGCATGATCGCCGGGGTCGAGAGCGAGGCGCGCCAGCTCGGCGCGGAAGAGATTTATATCGCTGCGGCGCCCGATCTCGCGCGTGACGCGCGCTTCAGGCGCATCGAGGGCGAGGCGGCCGGTGGCAAAACCTTCGCGCTGCGCGCCACGGTCGCCTACAAAGGGACCTGGGTTCGCCTGGTGCGGTCATGGTGCGACGGCGCGATGGTGCACGAGGCAACGGCGCGCTTCGCCCAGGCCGTTGCCGCGCTGCCGAGCGGCCGCGGCTTTGCCGGTTTCGGTTCTTGGCTGGTCGAAGGTTGCCGCTTGACGCAGTCGCTCGATCCGCTGATGGGATCGCGGCTTGACGGCCATGCGGCGCCGCCGCCGGGCGCGCTGGTTTCGGTGCAGGCGGCGCTGGCGCGCGACGGCGGCACGGTGCTGCTCGGCGCTCCCGCACTGATCGGCCAGCCCGGCGAAGCTGCAAGCCTGATCGTCGACCCGCTGCACGACTGAGCGACGGCAGCGCCGCCGATCAGGACGATGCCGCACCGCTTTCCAGCAGCAATTCGCGCGCGCGCTGGTTCTCGCTCATGCGCCGCTTGCCTTCGGCGTCGATGATGCGGGCAAGCTCCGAATGGTGCGCCGTGAGCGTGCGGAAATCGGCGAGATCGAGGATCAGCAGCGTCGACGGCACGATGGTGACGACATTGGCGGTGCGGACGTTGTCGCCGAGCAACGCCAGCTCGCCGAAGAACGATCCGGAGCCGAGGCGCACCGGCGCCGGCTTGACCTCGACCTGCACCTCGCCGTCGGCGATGAAATACATGCAATCGCCGACCCGGCCGCGGCGGATCACGGCGGTGTGCGCCGGCACTTCGAGCCGCCGCAGCATGTGGGTGATTTCCGCGATCGCCGACGGATCGAGCGTCTGGAAGAACGGCACCTTGCTGACCAGGTCCCAGGTCTGGATGAAATTGCGCCGCCGGCTTTCGGCGGCGAAGCCGGTGGCCAGAATGCCGGTCCACAGGCCGAAGGTGGCGATGCCGCAGATCATGACCACGGCGCCGAGGATGTGGCCCAAATGGGTGTGCGGCACCTCGTCGCCGTAGCCGGTGGTGGTCAGCGTCACCACCGCCCACCATAGCGACGCCGGCATGGTGCCGAACGCCCCCGGCTGCAGGTCGCGCTCCAGGACGTGCATGGCGGCGGAGGCGAGGAAGAGAATGATCAGGAACAGCGCCAGCACGCTGGCGAGCGGTTTGGCCTCGAGGATGAAAACGCGGCCAAGCTGGGCGAAGCCGGGCGAACTGCGGGTGAGCTTGAGGATCCAGAGCGACGCGAACAGCCATGCGGTCGGCGGCGCGATCCCGCAAATCAGTGCAATCGGCACGGGAACCACCGCCAGCGCGTCGACGATGCCGGGGGCGGTCAGCAGGTAGCTGCGGTCCCGATCGGCCCGCGCCACGCTGCGCGCCCTGACATAACCTTCGACGGCAAAAAAGGCGAGGCAACTCCACAGGCAGGCGCTGAGCCAGACGCCGGCCGATTTCTGCATATCCGGGACGGTGATCGCCGTCATCGCCGTCAGCCCGATGGCCAGCACCACAAGACGGCCGAGCGACGAGGCCCCTAAGCGGCGAAGCGGTCCGGTGTAATAGACGACGGTCGTAAGCGCGGTCGGCGGCTTCACGCGTGCCCCTTCGTAGGCCTTGGCGGGCTGTGGCCCTCGCCCTGCAGCTAGCAATAAATTAAGCCCTGGCCGTTGGAACAGCCAGTCGAAATTGCCATTTGTGCGCCTGGTCACATAGCGGAGCCCGGACTTTTGCTACAAGACTCTGGCGGCTGGATTAACCGCGCCTGAATCGCGGTCTGAATTCCTCCCTGTCGACGCGTGCGGGCAGGCGAGGGGCGGAGGGTGAATATGCACTGGTCAGACCTTTTTAACAGCGCCGGCTCGCTCTTCATCGTGGCGACCGCCTCGACCAAGACCATGGTGCCGCTGCGCGTCCTTGCCATCGTCGCCAATTGCTTCCTGGTCGTGGTCTACGCCGGCACTCATTCCTGGGTGCCGCTGGCGCTGCAAGCGGCGGCGCTGCCGCTCAACGCCTGGCGGCTTTATCAGATGCTGGTTCTGATCCGGCAGGTCCGCGACGCTATCCGCGGCAATACCTCGATGGATTGGCTCAAGCCCTTCATGACCGGCCGTCACTTCACGAAGGGCGACATCCTGTTCGCCAAGGGCGAGCTGGCGACCGAGATGTTCTGCACCGTAACCGGGCGCTATCGCCTGCTCGAGCTCGGCATCGAGCTCAAGCCCGGCCAGGTGGTCGGCGAGCTCGGCATGCTGGCGCCCGACAACAAGCGCACCGCGACGCTGGAATGCATCGAGGACGGCGACGCCCTGTCGATCACCTACGAGCAGGTCGAGCAACTCTACTATCAGAACCCGACCTTCGGCTTTTATTTCCTCAAGCTGGCGACGGCGCGGCTGTTCGACAACATCAACCGGATGGAGACCGAGCTCGCGCGCTATCACGCAGCAAAGGCGTGAGGCAGCGGCCGCCGGCGCCGGAGCGGGGCCTGTCGGGCTAGCGAAAAATTCCGGCCAAGCTGGAAAAGTCGTTGAACATACGTGTGAATCTGCGTCGGCAGGCCTTCCGCCGCGCTTAATTTCCCATTCCATTGTCGTTACACTGATCGGCCCAATGGGGCCCGCGCACAAGATCGTCATCTTCCGGAAACGCCATGGCAGGAAAGCAGATTTCACGGCTGGAGCTGGCGAGCTTTCTGCTCAGTCCCTCGCTGTTCGTGATGATCGTCCTGATGGTGGTCGAGGCGATGCTGGCCGCGGCTACCACCTGGTTCGTCATCAATGCCGGACAAAAGGTCGCCGTCGGTCATTTCCTCATCAGCGACCTGATCTGGATCCTCACCGCGCAATCGGCCGCTTACGTGGTCGGCGTCATTAGCTGGGTATTCGCCGAGCGCGCCGGCTACCGCGGCTTCGGCAAGTTCGTGCTGCGCTTCGCCAGGGAGAATCGCGGCAAGGTCAAGCTGTTCAACGACAGGCCGGCACGCGAGCAGGTCGAACCGTTTCTCACCGGCGAGACGTTCCAGATCTTCTTCAACGTCATGTACGAGTTGGAATTCGCGCTGAAGCTTTTCCTGGGCCTCGTGTTCAATTCCATCGTGCTCGGCGCCACGATCGACGTCAGCCTGCCATTCGCCTATGTCGGCGCCTTCGGCGTCCTGCTGTTGATGCAGTGGGCGCTGCAGAAGCCGATCGCCCACGCCTATCTCGAGAACCAGCGCCGCAACAATCGCATCACCGCGCAGGGCTATACCGCGTGGGACAACGTGTTCAGCGGCAACCGCTACAATCTGCGGCTCTGGTTGGCCGAGTTCAAGACGCGGCTGCGCGAAGGGCTGACCGCGCAGATTCGCGCCATCGTCGCCCGCGAGGGCATGAGCGCGATGAGCGGCATCGTCAGTCTCGCCATCGTGTTCACCACCGTCACCGTGGTTGCGGTCAACAATTTCGGCCACACCGAATTGCTGGTCGGCTTGGCGACAACGCTGCCACGGCAGATCGAGATGACCTATGAGCTGCATCTGCTCGCCAGCGGCTGGAACGATTTTATCGCCATCTGGACGCGGTTCGGCGGCGTCGCCAACAACATGCTGCCGGAGCCCGACCCGGATTTCGACAAGCGCATCAAATTCGACCGGCTGGTGTTGCGCGAAGGCGATACTGCCAACGTCGTCTCCTCGATCGGCGACGCTTTGCGGGTCGCGCTCGCGCATCCGACCGGACGAGTCAACGTGCGCGGCGGCAACGGCGCCGGAAAATCCTCGCTGCTGGCGAGCCTGAAGACCGAGATGAGGAAGCGCGCCTATTATTGGCCGCCCACCGACCGGCTGGCGTTCGGGTTCATCGGCGGCGTGGTGCCGGTCGACGTCAAAAGCGACGATGAGGATGAGGACGACGTGATCGTCGTCGCCGAATCATTGTCCAAGAAGCTCGGCTTCTCCACGGGCGAGCTGCAGTTCAGATCGCTCGAGGAAATCGTCAATTCGACCGATGCGGAGGTCTATCTGCTCGACGAATGGGACGCCAATCTCGACGCCGCCAACAAAGCCAAGGCCGACGCGTTGGTCGAGGCGCTTGCGTCTCGCGCCCGCGTCGTGGAAATCTCACACCGCGACGTTTCGGCGTGATCAATTGCGGGTCGGCTCGGCTGCATACAGCGGCGACGCCATGAGACTTTTGGCGCGCTTGACAAGCCAAGTCACCGGACGCGCACAATGCGATTGCGGGCCGGCCGGCGAAGAAACCGATCGTAAAGTCAATCGGTCCATCAGGGAGGACGTCATGAAGGTCAACTATGCGTGGGGTGCGCTTGTCGTGTCGCTGGCCCTGACCGCGGGCGCGGCGCGGGCGCAGGACAAGACTTACGTGATGAAGCTCGGCACCGCGACCATCAACGAATCGCAGCACGAATGGTGCAAGCGTTTTGCCGCCATGGTGGAAAAGGACTCCGGCGGCCGGATCAAGGCGGAAATCTATCCGGCGAGCCAACTGGGACCGATACCGCGCGAGATCGAGGGCGTGCAGTTCGGCGCCATCCAAGGCTATATCGGACCGCCCGAATTCCTGGTCGGCGTCGACGAACGCTACGAGGTGCTCTCGGCGCCCGGCCTGATCACCGATCTGCCGCACGAGGTCCGCGCCGTGAAGGACCCGAAGCTGCAGAAGATGATGCTCGGCTTCGGCGCCGATAAGGGCATCCACGGCGCCGCCTTGTTCATCGCCCAGCCGTCCAACGTCATCGCTCGCAACCCGATCCGGCACTTGGCCGACTTCAAGGGCAAGAAAATCCGCGTCCTGGCCGCCGACATGCAGCAGGAGATGATCAAGCGGCTCGGCGGCACGCCGGTGGCGATGACGCTCGGCGACGTGCTCACCGCCATGGAGCAGGGCGCAATCGACGGCTCGGTGCTGGCGATCACGGTCGAGGCGTCGATGCAGTTCTGGGATGCCTCGAAATACGTCACCGAGATCAATCAACCCTTCATCTTCTCGATGACGTTTCTGTCCAAGCAGTGGTACGACTCGCTGCCCAAGGATCTGCAGACGATCGTCGACACCGATGCGGCCAAGGCTTCCGCCGAGATCGACGAATGGGAAATCGGCGGCTACGCCAAGGCACGCCAAGCTTGGCTCGAACATGGCGAGTTGATCAGCCTGCCGCCCGACGAGCAGGCCGAAATGATGCGAACGCTCGCGGCCGTCAGCGCCGAGGTGGCCAAGCGCAAGCCGAAGCTCGAGCAAGCTTACAACGTCTTCGCCGCGGTGGCGCAGCGGACGAAATAGGACGGAACGCGAATCGTCAGGCGCCGTTCTGGATTCGCGGGCCGGCGACAGTCGATGGCGGGCTTGCGAACGGGCTTGCACGCCGCGCCGCTTGCGGATTTGCTAGCATTTTACTGGAGCGTGATCTTTCGGGAAATCGGCCTCCACCCTCGGATCAAGTCCGGGGGTCGGCTTTTTTCGGATCAGGCTCCAGGCCCGACGAAGGCAGCCGGCCGGCGCTGCCGCGACTGAAAAGAGGACCGATCGTGCCCGAGAAATTGACCGATGTGATCGCGGAGCTTGTACTCGCCAACCGCATTCTCGACCATGAAGGCGTGATGGACGCTTTCGGCCATGTCAGCGTGCGTCACCCGTCCGACCCCGGCCGCTACCTGCTGTCGCGGGCCCGCTCACCGGCCGCGATCGAAGCCGGCGACATCCTGGAATACACCCTGGATTCCGCGCCGGTGAAGCCGCCGAAGGTGCATCTGTACTCCGAGCGCGTCATTCACGGCGAAATCTACAAGGCGCGCAGCGACGTCATGGCGGTATGCCATCATCACGCCGCGGCGGTGATGCCGTTCTGCATTGCCGGCAAGCCGATCATGCCGGTATTTCACGTCGGCGCGGCCATGGGCGCGGACGCGCCGTTCTGGGACCAGCACGATGAGTTTGGCGACACCAACCTGCTCGTGGTCAAGCCGGAGGAGGGCGCCTCATTGGCGCGCGCGCTCGGCCGGCATTCGGCGGTGCTGATGAATCGCCACGGCGCCACCGTGGTCGGCGGCAGCGTGAAGGAGCTCGTCTCGCGCGCCATCTTCATGTGCCAGAACGCCGAATATCAACTGCGCGCGCTGGCGCTCGGCGCCGCGACACCGCTGCATCCGGGCGAGACCAGGCTCGCGGGCTCGATCAGCCTGATGCCGGGCGTGATCAGCCGGACCTGGGAATATTGGAGCATGCGGCTCGCCGCCGCGGGCGGCATGCCGCCGCGCCACAGCGCCAAGAAAGCGGCGCCCGGCAAACGCAAAGCCCGGCGACGCTGAGCGCCGCCGGCAGGCCTTAAGCTTCTGCGCTTACTTCTTACACGGGCCGTCGTGGACCCAGATCGCGTGGGCGTTCTCCGCCTCGCAATTGTTCGGATAGGTCATCCGGGCGTGGTTGAGCGGGTCCATGCCGCACAGCGGCTGCTGAATCAGCGTCGGGGCAAAGCCCTGACACAGGATCACGCAGTTGCCCATATGTGCAACTTTCGCGCCGTCGGCCCTTGCCGCCTTGACGCTGTCGTAGGTCTTCGGCCCGTCAGCCCTCGTGCCGCAAACAGGTCCGCCGGCCGCGGCCGACGCGCTGTCGCCGGTTGCCATCGCCATGGCGGCTATGCCGCCGGCGAGCAGCGCAAGAAACGAGAGTTTACTCACTGATATACGCATTTTGGCCCCTTCTGGATCGCGTACGCATCTGCCCCGTGCGAATGTTAGCACAATAATGCGGGCGCGACAGGGTCGCGCGGTTGTTCGTCGCGGCCCCATTGCGCAGCGGCGCTTCGCAGCGAATGGCTGAGGTGGAATCTCGGCGTGGCCGCTGTCGCAACGCGCATGGCCACGCTGAAGTTATCGTCTTGGGCGGCGCGCCTCAATGCGGCGGCCGCGGTACCGCGCTTACTTGCAGGCGCCCTTGTGCAGGAGCGTCGCATTGCCGACGTCCGACAAGCACTGATTGGCATAGGTCTCAGGCTTGTTGGTGAACGGATTGATCGAGCAAACCGGCGCGTAGATGAACGGACAGATCGGCCCTTCGCAGGCGCCGAGATGCAGAACGCGCCAGCCCCTGGCCTTGGCAAAGCACGGATTGGTCGACACGGTCTGGCGACTGCCGTCTTTTTCGACGACGCAGTACTTGGCGAGGAACTGCGGACACGCCCGCGGTTTGGCTTGGACGGATGGCGCCGTCATCATCGTCGCCGCGATCCCGGCCAGGATCGCGACGGACCATACGCTCTTCTTCACTGACGTCATGTGTAACCCCCCTTGATCGGCGGGATTGCTCTCTATCCCGGCCGGGTCAGGCTAACACAACTACATGGGGAAGCTGAAGAGTCGTCTACCAGTACGCGCCAGCGTGTCGCGGCGGGCCGTCTGCGCATCGCAAAGTCTCAATGCCGGTCGCGCGCCGCCGCGCTGATGGCGCCGAGCATCGCGGCGCGGTCCTTGTCGAGCACCCCGCGTACCGATTGCTGGGTTCCGAGCTGGCCCATCTCGCGCTGGCGCTTGACCGTCGCCTGCGTCATCAGCGGCTCGACGCCGAGCTCGCGCAGCGTGTCGGCGACCTCTTCCATCTCGGCGGCGCGGCGCTCGCCGTGGTTGGCCATGCGCTCGAGATTGTAGGGCACGATCTTCGCCCAATCGAGGCCGGGGTAATTGTTCTTCATCGAGGCGGCGACCTCGTCGACGACGCCGGCACGCGACGCTGCCAGGAAGCACTCCAAGGTCAGCGCCTCGATGCCCTTGATCATGACGCTGCGCACCATCTTGATTGCCGCGGCGGCGCCGGTTTCCGGCCCGGCGATGCTGACGCGCATACCGAGCGCGGCCAGCGTGGGCGCGATCGCCTGCGCATGCGGCCCGGCGAGCAGCATCGGCGTCGCGTGGCGGGCCGGGTGGATCGGCGCCAGCACCGCAACGTCGACATAGCGGCCGGCCTCGCCGATGAGCTTTGCGGTCTCCTGCTTGCGCCCGGGCGACACCGAGTTGATGTCGAGCACATACGGCGCGCCGGCGAGATGCGCCTTGACCGACCGGGCCGCGTCGACGCTCGACGCCGCCGTAACGGCGGCGATGATGATATCGGCGCCGCGCACTGCATCCGCCGCCGAATCCGCACGGCGCACGCCCACGGCGCCGGCGGCTCGCTTGAGCGCATCGCCGCGACTTTGCGCGAACAGGATGTCCCAGGCCGCCATGGTCGCGATGCCGGCCTGCTCGCGCAGTCCAGCCGCGATGGCTTGGCCGGCTTCGCCGAAGCCGATGAATGCGATGGCTGGTTTGCCGTTTGGCATGGCGGCGATTCCTTTTTTGCCTATCGACCTTAGCCGATGATGGCAGGTTCGCGGCGCGGTTTGCAACGGCAGGCGCGCCCGATAGGATAGGCAAAACAAAAGAGACTTACGGGAGGAGTGCCGCCATGACGTTGACCCCGGTTCAAGCCGCAAGCCGCCGCCGCTTCATCCAATTTCTCGCCGCCAGCCCGCTGTTCGCCGGCACAAGTCTGTCGGCGTTGGCGCAGGAGCCTTATCCGGAACGTCCGGCCGATCCGTTCGTCTGGGCGCCGCGCGACTACAGTCACCTGATCGCGAGCCCGAAGGAAGCGCTCGACGTGTTCGACTTCGAGCCGGTGATGCACAAGAACGTGCCGCCGGCCCATTTCGGCTACATGGCTTCGGGCGTCGACGATGACGTGACGCTGCGCGCCAACCGCGAAGGCTTCTTGAAATTCCAGTTGCGGCCGCGGCGCCTGGTCGACGTCAGCAAGGTCGACATGTCGACGGAAATCCTCGGCCAGCGCTACGAGACGCCGATCATCATCGATCCGACCGGCGGCCACAAAGCCTACCATCCCGACGGCGAGGCGGGCGTCGCCCGCGCCGCCAAGACCGGCGATCATCTGATGATCCTGTCGACCCAGGCCTCGACCTCGGTCGCCGACGTGATCGCGGCGCGCGGCCGGCCGATCTGGTCGCAGCTTTACGCCACCAACAAGTTCGAGGTCGCCAAGCATCACGTCGAGAGCATGGAGCGGCAGGGCTCGATCGCCGTCGCCGTCACCGTCGACCGCAGCGGCGCGCGCAATCAGGAGACCGCGCTGCGCATGAAGCAGCTCGATACCCGGCAATGCTCGGCGTGCCATGACAATTCGAGCCTCGAAGCCTCGATGCGGCACGATCCGATCTACGAGGGCGCCGATCTGTCCGGCCTCAAGAACATCCAGTCGTCCGCCCTGACATGGGACTACATCAAGCGCATCCGCGACGCGACCAAGATGAAAATGGTGATTAAGGGCATTCTGGCCTGGGAGGACGCCAAGATCGCCGCGACGACCGGCATCGACGCCATCATCGTGTCGAACCACGGCGGCCGTGCCGACGAAGCCGGCCGCTCGACCATCGAGAGCCTGCCGGAGATTATCGAGGTCTCGGGCACCATGCCGGTGCTGATCGATTCCGGCTTCCGCCGCGGCACTGACATCGTCAAGGCGCTGTGCATGGGCGCCAAGGGCGTCGCCGTCGGCCGGCCGTATTTGTGGGGCCTCGGTGCCTTCGGCCAGCCGGGCGTGGAGCGCGTGCTGGAAATTTTGCGCACCGAGCTGATGGTCGCCATGCAGCAGGTCGGCGCGCCGTCGCTGCAAGACCTGAAGCCGGCGATGGTGGCAAAGGCTTGACCATGGCGCCAAGCTGCCGCGATCGTCTCGAACGGGCGTTGGCGCGTATCGCCGACCCGAAGGGTGAGGGAGCGCGCGCCTGCCTGACCGTCTATACCGAACCGGCACGCGCCGCGGCCGATGCGGCGGACGCACGGGCGAAACGCGGTGCGCCGCTCGGGCCGTTCGACGGCACCATCGTCAGCATCAAGGATTTGTTCGACGTTGCCGGCGAGCGTACCCGCGCCGGCTCGAAAATCCTGGCTGAGGAAGCGGCACCGGCCAAAGCCGACGCCGCCGTCGTGCGCCGGCTGCGCGACGCCGGCGCGGTGATCGTCGCCAAGACCAACATGACCGAGTTCGCCTTCTCGGGGATCGGCGCCAATCCGCATTTCGGCACGCCGGGCAATCCGCGTGACCGCAGCCGCGTGCCCGGCGGCTCGTCAGCCGGCGCGCCGGTCAGCGTCGCCGACGGCATGTGCGATATCGGCATCGGCACCGACACCGGCGGCTCGGTGCGCATTCCGGCGTCGCTATGCGGCCTGGTCGGCTTCAAGCCGAGCAAGCGGCGGGTGCCGACCGACGGCGCTTTTCCGCTCAGCCACACGCTGGACTCCGTCGGGTCGATTGCGAAGAGCGTGGCCGCTTGCGCCGCGACCGATGCGGTGATGGCGGGCGAGGAGATTTTGCCGCTCGAGCCGATCGCGCTCGAAGGCCTCCACTTCGGCGTCGCCGAAGGATTGCCGCTCGATCGTTTGGACGACACCGTGGCCGCCGGTTTCGCTCTGGCGGTGAAGCGGCTGGGCGACGCGGGCGTGCACATAACCCATGAAACGCTGCCGCTTCTCGACGACATGGGCGAAATCAATGCCAAGGGCGGCATCTCTCCCTACGAGGCTTGCGGCATCCATCGCGACCGCATGAACCGGCGTGCCGCCGACATCGACGCCAACGTGCGCGTCCGCATCGTCCGCGGCTGCGAGATCACGCCGGAGGCGTATGCCGGCATGGTGCGCGATCGCAAACGCGTGGTCCAGGCGATGGACGCGTGGCTCGCCCCGCTCGATGCGCTGTTGATGCCGACGACCTCGATCGTGGCGCCGACCATCGCCGAAATCGCGGATGCAAAAACCTTCGCCGCGCGCAACGCCGCGGTGCTGCGCAACACCTCGATCGTCAACTTCTTCGATCTCTGCGCCATCACGCTGCCGGTGCAGGCGCCGCTGCCCGTTGGCTTGATGCTGATCGGGCGCAACGGCCACGATCATCGGCTGCTTCGCATTGCTGCGGCAACGGCGCCCCTCCTTGGCGCCTGATCGCGCTTGCCGCCGGCCCGGCAGTCTCCTAGCATTTCGCCAATCCTGGGAGGGAAACCGTCATGAACAGCGTTCGCCTTGAGCCCAACCGCCGCCATGTGCTGGCCGGCGCTGCCGCCACCGCCGCCACCGTTGCCGCCCCCGCCATCCTGCGCGCCCAGGGCGGTCCGCTGAAGGTCGGCGTGATCCTGCCGCGCTCCGGCTTCGAGGCCGGCATCGGCCAGGACTGTCAGCGCGGCGTCGACATCGCGCCCGGCGTTCTCAAAGACCTCGGCATGCCGGAGCTGACGATCATGAACGGCGACACCGAGTCGAGCGTCGACACCGCCCGCGAGCACACCGAAAAGCTGATCAACGACGGCGCCCAGCTTATCGTCGGCTCCTTCGATTCCGGTCAGACCACGGCGGTTGCCCAGGTCGCCGAACAGAAGGGCATCCCGCTCGTCATCAATATCGCCAGCGCCACGCAGATCACCGAGCAGGGCTACAAGTACGTGGTCAGAAACTTCCCGACCGCGCCGATGCTGCTCCACGACGAGCTCGAAAGCCAGAACGAGATTTTCGCGCTCGCCGGCGTGACGCCGAAGACGGCGGTGTTCCTGCACGTCAACGATCTGTTCGGCACCCAGATGTCGCAGGGCATGCACAAGATGATGCCGGACTTCAAGCTGCCCTACACGATCCTCGATGAGATTTCCTACGATCCGGCGGCGCGCGACCTGTCCGTCGAAGTGACCAAGGCCAAGGCGACCAATGCCGAGGTTATGATCGTCGTCGGCCGTCTCAACGACGCCATGCTGTTGACGCGCGAAATGATCAAGCAGCGCTGGTCGCCGCAGGCGATCCTGAGTCTCGGGCCGGGCTGGTACGAGAACCAGTACACCAAGACGCTCGGCAAGATGTCCGACGGCCCGATGAGCCTCGTGCCCTGGTACGATCCGAACAAGAAGCTGAGCAAGATGCTCGAGGCGGCGCTGGCCAAGACCTACCCGGACGTCAATCTCAACACCAACCACGTCTATACCTTCGAGGCGCTGCTGGTCGCCGCCGACGCCTATAAGCGCGCCGGCTCGACCGATCCGAAGGCGCTCGCCGAAGCGCTGCACGCGACCAACATCACCGACAATGCCACCATCGGGCCCGGCATCAGGTTCGATGCCAAGGGCCAGAATGTCGGCGTGAAGTGCGGCGTCGTGCAGAACCGCGCCGGCAAGCAGGTCACGGTGGCGCCGAAGGAGGCCGCCAACGCCAAGCTGGAATGGCCGATGAAGCCGTATCAGGATCGCGCCTGAGCCGGGACGGATCGGTGACGTTCGATGTCTATCTGAATGTTGCCGTTGCCGGCATCCTGACCGGCTTGGTCTACGGCCTGCTGGCGCTCGGCCTGTCGGTGATTTTCGGCGTCGTCCGCGTCGTCAATT
Organism: Xanthobacteraceae bacterium; assembly: GCA_030039105.1. Taxonomy (GTDB): domain Bacteria; phylum Pseudomonadota; class Alphaproteobacteria; order Rhizobiales; family Xanthobacteraceae; genus BOG-931. Next base: position 3,167 of record JASHQO010000171.1, on the reverse strand, counting down.
TTGCCCACGGCGAGATGATGTCGATCGCGATGTATGTCGCGGTCGTGCTGTTCGCGGGCTTGCATCTCGATCCGCTGGTCATGCTGGTACCGATCGCGGCAGTGATGTTCGTGTTCGGCTACGCCTTGCAGACCGGCTTGATCAATCCGTTCGTCACCCGGCCGGAACACAGTCAGTTCCTGCTCGTGGTGGCGCTGGCGATCATCATCGTCAACACGCTGCTGATCATCTTCGGACCGGACGCCCAGACCATCCAGACGTCCTATGCCTATGACAGCTTTCAGGCCGGGCCGGTGATCGTCGATGCCTCGAAGACCTACGCCGCCGCCGCGGCGATCGTCGTGACCGCGGCGCTGTTCGCGTTCTTTCGTTTCACCCTTATCGGCACGGCGATCCGCGCCTGCGCCGACAATTATACCGGCGCGCTGGTGGCCGGGCTCGATGTGCGAAGGCTTTACGCGCTCACCTTCGGCATCGGCACGGCCTGCGTCGGAGCCGCCGGCACCATGATGACGCTAATCACCGACACCACGCCGATGATCGGGCCGACCTATACGTTACTGTCCTTCGTCATCGTCATCATCGGCGGGCTCGGCTCCCTGCCGGGCGCGCTCGTCGGCGGCGTGCTGATCGGGCTCACCGAGGCGCTTGCCGGCCTCATGTTCACCCCCTCCGCCAAGAGCATGTTCTCGTTCGCCATCCTGGTGCTGGTGCTGCTGTTCCGGCCGCAGGGAATTTTGGGCAAGAGGATGGCATGATGGCGCAGTTCGCCGACGGCGTGTCGCGGCGGTCGCTGGCGTTCCTTGCCGTGCTTCTGGCGGCGCTCGTGGTCGCGCCGTGGCTCGTCAGCGACTATCTGCTCACCGTCCTGATCGTCATCTTCTATCTCGCCTATACCGGCCAGGCCTGGAACATCATGATGGGGTTTGCTGGCCAGCTTTCGCTCGGCAATGCCATCTATGCCGGCCTCGGCGCCTATGTGGCGGCGATGCTGTTCACGCGCTACGGCGTCGCACCGTGGCTCGGCCTGCTGGCGGCGATTCCGGTCGCGGCGGCGTGCGGCGCGGTCATCGGCTTTCTCGCCTTTCGCTTCGGCGTCGCCGGCGTCTATTTCGCCATCCTGACCATTGCGTTTGCCGAATTTGCCCGCATCGGCTTCGATCATCTGGATTTCGTCAACGCCTCCGCAGGCCTGTTCCTGCCGGTGGCGCAATACACCCACAACGATCTGTGGCGGCTGCGCGGCAGTCCGACGATGTTCTATTACGTGATGCTGGCCGCAACCATCGTCGCGTTCCTGCTGTCGCGCCTGCTGTTGAAGAGCCGCATGGGTTACTTCTGGCTCGCCATCCGCGAGGACGAGCCGGCTGCGCGCGCCGCCGGCATCGACACTTTCCGCTACAAAATGTACGCGGTGATGATTTCTGCCGGCTTCACGTCGTTCGCCGGCGTGTTCTATGCTTTCTTCTACAACAATCTGTTCCCCGAGCAGGTGTTCAATATCTCGCGCTCGATCGAGATGATCCTCGGGCCGATCATCGGCGGCATCGGCACGCTGTTCGGACCGATCCTCGGCGCCTTCGTGCTGACCGGCCTGGCCGAGTCGGTGACGTCGGCGCTGAGCGCCTTCGGCATCGATCTGCCCGGCGCCAAGCAGGTGTTCTACGGCATTTGTCTCCTTCTGATCGTCGTCGCGCTGCCCGAGGGCATTTGGCCGTGGCTGGCGCGCCGGCTCGGCGTCGCGGAGCGCGACCGATGAGCGCGCTGCTCTGCCTCGACAAGGTCAGCAAACGCTTTCGCGGCCTCGTCGCCGTCGACGCCGTCAGCTTCGAGGTGCCGGAAGGCGTCATCTTCGCCGTGATCGGCCCGAACGGCGCCGGCAAGACGACACTGTTCAACCTGATCGCCGGCGCCATGACGCCCGACGACGGCGTGATCGCGTTCGCCGGCCGGCCGATCGGCGGCCTGGCGCCGGATGCGGTGTGCCGGCTCGGCATCGCCCGCACCTTCCAGCTAGTGCGGCCGTTTCCGGCGTTGAGCGTCGAGGACAACGTCATCGTCGGCGCGCTGCTGCACCGACACGACCTTCGCGCGGCGCGCGAGGGCGCGCAAGCGGTGCTGCGCCGGCTCGATCTGTTCGACAAGCGCCACCGGATCGCGGCGACGCTCACCTTGCCGGATCGCAAGCGGCTCGAAGTGGCGCGGGCGCTGGCGACTGAGCCAAAGCTCCTTTTGCTCGACGAGGTCATGGCCGGCTTGCGGCCGACCGAGACCGACCGCATGGTCGCGACCTTGCGGGCGATCAACCGCGAAAGCGGCCTGACCATACTCTTGATCGAGCACGTCATGCGCGCGGTGATGGCACTCGCCGGTCACGTGCTGGTGCTCGATCACGGCGTCGCAATCGCCGGCGGCACGCCGGAAGCGGTGGTGCGCGATCCCGCCGTCGTCAAATCCTATCTCGGCGCGGAGCTGCTGTGATGCTCACCGTCGAGAACCTCGATGTGTTCTACGGCGACGTCCAGGCGCTCAACGGCGTGTCGCTCGACATCGAAGAGGGCGTCATCGTCGCCATCGTCGGCGCCAACGGCGCCGGCAAGACGACGCTGATCCGGGCGCTCGCCGGCATGCAGCAGCGCATTCGCGGAAAGATCGTCTATCGCGGCACCGACATTTCCGGCTGGCCGAGCCATCGGGTTTGCGACCTCGGCATCGGCCAGGTGGCCGAAGGCCGCCAGGTGTTCCCGACGCTGACGGTTGCGGAAAATCTCGACATCGGCGCCATGCTGCCGCGCGCCCGAGGCAGCCGCGTCAAGAATCGCGAGCGGGTGCTGTCGTTGTTTCCCGTGCTGGCGGAGCGGCAGCGTCAGGCGGCTGGCACGCTGTCCGGCGGCGAGCAGCAGATGCTCGCCATCGGCCGCTGCCTGATGGGCGCTCCCGATCTCATCATGTTCGACGAGCCCTCGCTCGGCCTCGCCCCGACCATCATCCACGACGTGCTCAACACCATCCGCGCGCTCAATCGCGACGGCATCACCTGCCTGCTGGTCGAACAAAACGTGGCGCAGTCGCTCAAGCTGGCGAGCCGCGCCTATGTGCTGGAAAACGGGCGGGTGACCCTGACCGGCAGCGGCGCCGAACTGTTGGCCGACGATCGCGTCCGCAGC
>JASHQO010000003.1 GCA_030039105.1 Xanthobacteraceae bacterium | reverse complement strand
AGGACTTTTCACTTACGTGCGGGTCGGCGGCGACGGCCATCCGCAGCCGATCGCGACGACCTAAAGCCGCAGCCCGGTCCGGGCCGCGGGACCGGGTGGAGCGGAGGCAGAGCCGGGAGGAAGTCATGAGATATTGTCTTGTCGCGGTGGCGGCGCTGGTCGCGATGATCGCGATCGATCGACCTGCACAAGCGCAGAATTATCCGTGGTGCGCCCACTATGCCGGCCTCGGCGGCACCAATTGTGGATTCACAACGCGTGAACAGTGCTTGGCGACGCTGGCGGGCATGGGCGGCTTCTGTGACCGCAATACGCAATACCGTCCGGGTGGCGGCCAGGTGCAGCCGTCGCCGTGGCCTTACGGCTACGGCCGCTGAGATTGGCGATCACGGCACCGCCGCCGGCACGACGCCGGCGTGATCCAGGTCCGTTGCGCTGATCTCGGGCGGGCCCCATTGCACGGTGTGATAGTCGAAGCCGGCGGCGATGGTCGGCTTGACGATGGCGAAGAACGGCGACACGTCGAAGTCGCGCGGCGTGTAGAGGCCGTAGGTGCGGATGTGGTCGAGCTCGTCCTGCACGAACGGCGCAATGCCGTAGGTCTTGCCGTTGATAGCGGCGCGCTCGGGCAGGATCGGATAGTGGATCGAGGCGAATGCTTGCGCGATCAAGGTCGAGCAGATGGCGCGGGTCGGATCGCCGGAGCCGATCGACAGCATGCGGCGGCGAAACCACACCGGCACCGGCGGGTAAGGGAACAGATAGCGCGCCAGGTCGATGATGCGCTGCTGGTCGTACTGGGTGCCGATGCGTTGCAACGCATAGTCGATGACCTTTTGTATGGTCGCGTCATCGACGCCGACGGCGCGGCAGATGCGAGTGTGGAAGTGGACGTATTTCGACAACGGCACGGTGGCGACGCCGGTATCGGCCTCGGCTTCGAGCAGCACGTTGGGCTCGCCGGTCGATGACACGTCGCCGGGCCGCTCGCCGACATAGAGGGCGGCGTGCGACCAGGTGCTCTGGGTCAGGTATTTGATGGTGGCCGACAGTCGTGTGTTGCCCTCGACAAGAAGAATGTCGCCGGGCTTGAGCGTCTTGCGCACGACGTCCGGGTCGGCTGCGTAAAACGGCGCATAGCGGCCGGTCGGTTGGGAGATGTATTTGATGATCCGGGCGCTGAGATACGCCTCGATCCGGTCGAACATTTTGTGGAACATTGCGCTGCAATCCTAGCTGCAGACGAAGGAATTCGGCCCGCGGGCCAGCCTTGCCCGGTCATTCGCCCCGACGGGGGTTTCCCCCCACGGAAATTGTAACATTTGCCCGCGCGGAACCTATAGTCTTACAGCGAATCATCGAACGGCGGCCTGATTCTCGCCGTCGGCAAGCCCCGGGGTAAACCGATGTCACAGTCATCGTTCCGGCGGGATTGGATCACCAAGCCGGTTTTTCGTCTGGCGCAGCGCGCCTTGCCGCGGCTGTCTGCCACCGAGCGCGAAGCCATCGAGGCCGGCGACGTATGGTGGGATGCCGAGCTGTTCACCGGCAATCCCGACTGGAACAAGCTTCTGGCCTTGGCGCCGGCCAAGCTGTCGGCGGAAGAGCAGCAGTTCCTCGCCGGCCCGGTCGAAGAGCTCTGCGGCATGGTCGACGAATGGCAGGTCAATTGGGAGCTGCACGACCTGCCGCCGGAGGTATGGGCCTTTCTGAAGGCGAAGAAATTCTTCGCCATGATCATTCCCAAGCGGTATGGCGGGCTGGGCTTCTCGTCCTACGCCCATTCGGAAGTGATCCGTAAGCTGTCGTCGTGCTCGATCTGCGCCGCGGTCACCGCCATGGTGCCGAACTCGCTCGGCCCGGGCGAGTTGCTCATGCAGTTCGGCACCGACGAGCAGCGCAACTATTGGCTGCCGCGGCTCGCCCGCGGCGAGGAGATTCCCTGCTTCGGCCTGACCAGCCCGGAGGCCGGCTCCGACGCCGCCTCGATGGTCGACACCGGCGTGGTCTGCCGCGGCACGTTCGAAGGCCGCGACACCCTTGGCATCCGCCTCAACTGGCACAAGCGCTACATCACGCTCGGCCCGATCGCGACCGTGCTCGGCCTGGCGTTCAAGCTGCGCGATCCCGATCACCTGATCGGCGATCGCGACGACGTCGGCATCACGCTGGCGCTGGTGCCGACCCATCTGCCCGGCGTCAGCATCGGGCGGCGCCATCTGCCGGCCATGCAGGTGTTCCAGAACGGCCCGAACTGGGGTCACGACGTATTCATCCCGATCGACAACGTCATCGGCGGCGTCGCTCAGGTCGGCAAGGGCTGGAAGATGCTGATGAGCGCGCTGGCGGCGGGGCGGGGTATCTCGCTGCCGTCGCTATCGGCGGCGGGCGCCGCGTTCTGCGCCAACGTCACCGGCGCCTATGCCCGCATTCGCGAGCAATTCCACGTCTCGATCGCGAAATTCGAGGCGATTCAGGAGCGCCTCGGCCGCATCGCCGCCACCGCCTATCTGGTCGACGCCGCGCGCCGCATGACCTGCGCCGCCCT
>JASHQO010000002.1 GCA_030039105.1 Xanthobacteraceae bacterium | reverse complement strand
GTGTTTGCTACTCAAAGAACATGGCGCGTCAAGGACGCCGGCCAACAAATAGGCGAGGGCTTCTGTAAGCGCTTGAAGCACAGAGAATAATTACGGCGCGACGAATCGTGCGCCGGGTCGGATTTTCCGCTTCGCTTGTGCCTTGACGTGCTTCGCGCCGAGAAATGATTCGCTGAAGCGGCTTAACGCATTGCGATGGCGCAACAAACAAGCGCACAAAGCAAGCGTAGCCCGGATGGAGCGCAGCGCAATCCGGGGGCGAAATGGCCGGCCGCCCGGCTGTCCCGGATTACGCTTCGCTTCATCCGGGCTACGGCGCCATTACGGCCCCACGCGCTTTCCACCGCGCGACTGCCCGGCGAGCGGTCGGCCCTCCCCCTGCAGCAAGAAGCGTAGCCCGGATGGAGCGCAGCGCAATCCGGGGACGAAATAGCCGGCCGCTCGGCTGTCCCGGATTACGCTTCGCTCCATCCGGGCTACATTACGCCGCGCTCCATCCGGGCTACGTCGATTATTCCGCCGGCGCCTTCGGCTTCGATTTGACGAACGTGCCTTTCAGATTATCCCAGAGCTGAATCTTGGCGCCGTTCTTGTGCATGATCACGCTTTGCTGGATCACCGAGAGCGTGTTGTTCCAGGCCCAGTAGATCACCAGGCCCGCCGGGAAGCTCGCCAGCATGAAGGTGAAGATCAGCGGCATCCAGTTGAAGATCATCTGCTGGGTCGGATCGGGCGGCGCCGGGTTGAGCTTCATCTGCACCCACATGGTCACGCCCATGATCGCCGGCCAGAAGCCCAAATGCAGGAACGCGCCGACCATCGGCAGTATCGTCGGATCGAGCGGGATCAGGCCGCCGAGATTGAAGATGTTGGTCGGATCGGCCGCCGACAGGTCGTGGATCCAGCCGTAGAACGGCGCCTGCCGCATCTCGATGGTGATGAACAGCACCTTGTAGAGCGAGAAGAATACCGGAATCTGGATCGCGATCGGCAGGCAGCCGGCCAGCGGGTTGATCTGCTCCTTCTTGTAGAGCTCCATCATCGCCTGCTGCTGCTTCGTCCGGTCGTCGGCGTAGCGCTCCTTGATCATCGCCATCTGCGGCTGCACCGCCTTCATCTTCGCCATCGAAGCGTAGGACTTGTTGGCGAGCGGGAAGAAGATCAGCTTGACGATGACGGTGACGATCAGGATCGAGATGCCGAAATTGCCGACCAGATGGAAGAAGTAGTCCAGCCCCAGGAACATCGGCTTGGTGATGAAATAGAACCAGCCCCAGTCGATCAACAGATCGAAGTGGTTGAGGCCGAGCGCCTGGTTGTAGCCGCCCGGCCCGAGGGGAAAATTCATGCCGACCACCGAGACTTCCTTGGCGCCGGCGAACAGCCGCGAATCCGCGCTGCCGGTGGCGCCGGACGCAATGGTCTGCGGCTGCGCCAGATAATCGGTCTGATAGGTATTGAGCCCGCCGGCTTCGGCGGCCGAGAACCGCGCCGTCACCTTGGCGTCGGTGTTGGGCAACAGCGCCGCGGCGAAATATTTGTCGGTGAAGCCGAGCCACACATTGGTGGCCTGCCAGCTCTCCGACTTCTTGTCGTCCATCTTCTTGTAGGTCTCGGTCTGCTCGCCCTGATCGCCCATGACGCCGATCAGGCCCTCATGCAGGATGTAATAGCCGAGCACCTTCGGCGCGCCGTGGCGTGAGATCAGCGCATACGGGAACAGCGTCACCGGGTTGTCGCTCTTGTTCGCCACCGTGTCCTTCAAGGTGAACAGATAGCGGTCGTCGACCGTGATGATGCGGGTGAAGACGAGACCCGCGCCGTTATCGTACGTGAGCGTCAGCGGGCGATCGACGGTCAGCGGGCCCGAGCCTTCCTGCTTCCACACCGTGTCGGCGCCGGGCAGCGGCGCGTTGGTGCCGGTCGCCGGCACCCAGCCGAATTCGGCGTAATAGGCGTCCGGCGCGCCGGACGGCGAGAACAGCACGATCTCCGGCGAATTCTTGTCGATGGTCTCGCGGTATTGCTTGAAGGAGACGTCGTCGATGCGGCCGCCTTTCAGATCGATGCTGCCGCGCAGCGACGGCGTGTCGATGGCGACCCGCGGCGAGGCGGCTACGACCGATTCGCGCGACGCCGTTGCCGCCTGCGCCGCGGCGCCCGGCGCCGCCGGGTTGGCGCCGGGCGTGGCGCTCGGCTGAGCATTGCTCGGCTGCGTCGTATTGGGCTGCGCTGCGCCGGGCTGGGTCTGCGACTGCTCCTGCTGCTTGAGCTGCGCCTGCTGGCGCTCCCGATCCATCTGCGGGTAGCCGATCAGGATTTGCCAGCCGATGACCACGACGAGCGACAATACGATGGCGATGATGGTGTTCTTGTCGCCCATTCAATGCTCACGTATTGCGAGGTTTTCGGCGCGGCGTCGCCGGCGGCTGCGGTCGCGGCGAACCCGCTTGATGTAGGGACTGTCGGCGATCGCCACCAGTTGTTGGGCGCGCCTCACGTTCGGTCCGCTCGGGGTCGTGAATCCGGCGCAGCGCCGCATCGAGTTCCCGCTTCATTTCGCCGAACGGCGCCGCCAGCGCCGCCCGCCGCCCAATCAGCACATAATCATGACCGCCGTGCATGCCGGCCGACAGCCGCACGACCTCGCGCAACCGCCGCCGCACCCGGTTACGCTCGACCGCATTGCCGACCTGCCGCGACACCGTGAAGCCGACCCGCACCGGTCCGCCGCCCTCGGCGCGGCGCCGCGCCTGCACCACGAAGGCGCTGCCCGGCGCCCGCAGCCCGCTTGCCGCCGCGCGAAAGTCCACGCGGCGGGTCAACCGCTCCATTGCAGCTCCTTTGGCAGCCCTTTCGGCAGCTCCATTGGCAACGCCGCAATGACCGTCGTCCTGATCGGTCACGCACTGAGCCGCTTGCGCCCGTGCGCCCGGCGGGCCGCCAGCACCCTGCGACCGCCTTTGGTCGCCATGCGGGTGCGAAAGCCATGACGGCGCTTGCGCACCAATTTGCTCGGCTGGTAGGTCCGTTTCACGGGATTTGTCTCCGAAGGGCGCCCGCTTTCGGCCGCAAAATCGCTGCGGAACTCGTCCATCGGGGCGCGGGTTGCCGCGGCTTATACGAAAGCCGTTCCAGCCCGTCAATTGAGGGTTTTGGCACCCTATGGGCCCATCCGTTTCGGGGCTTTTTGGCCCGATATGCATCAAGGCCGCCCTCGCAATCGGGCGGCAATAGCCATACGTCATGGGGGGTTTAAGCGGGTTTGACGCGCCATCGGGTGCGTCGCATCATCGGCTGTCTGCGCCGTTGCGGTTAAGGCCGGCGGCAGCGAGGCTTACGCGAATGAGTGAGGAAACCGCCGCACGGCCGAGGCCGGTCCGTGTGTCGCGCTTTGGTCTTTCGGGAAAGCTCCTCGTCCTCACGATCCTGTTCGTGATGATCGCGGAAGTGCTGATCTATGTGCCGTCGGTGGCCAATTTCCGCGTCACCTGGCTGAAGGACCGGCTACAGACCGGCTACACCGCGGCGCTGGTGCTGGAAGCCGCGCCCAACGGCATGGTGTCCGACAGCCTGGCCAAGCAGATTCTCGACTCGATCGGCGCCCGTGCGGTCGCCATGAAGATGGGCGAGCGCCGCCGCATGCTGGCGATCGACGACATGCCGCCCGCGGTCGACGACGTGTTCGACATGCGCAACGTGACCTCGCTCGACGCCACCGTCGATGCCTTCAAGATGATGCTCAACAACCGGCCCTACGTGATGCGGGTGGTCGGCCCGGCGCCGATGGGTGGCGAATATATCGAGCTGATCATGAACGAGGCGACGCTGCGCAAGGCGATGCTGCGCTATTCGGCCGACATTCTGCTGCTGTCGCTGTTGATCTCCTGCATCACCGCGGCGCTGGTTTACCTGGCGCTGCATTACATGTTCGTGCGGCCGATGCGGCGCGTCACCGCCAACATGGTGGCGTTCAGCGCCGATCCGGAAAACGCCGATCGCGTCATCGTGCCGTCGGCGCGCGGCGACGACGAGATCGGCCTCGCCGAGCACGAGCTTGCCACCATGCAGACCGAGCTGGCCTCGATGCTGCAGCAGAAGAGCCGGCTCGCCGCGCTCGGGCTCGCGGTCTCGAAGATCAATCACGACCTGCGCAATCTGCTGTCGTCGGCGCAGCTATTCTCCGACCGGCTGGCAAAAATTCCCGATCCCGGCGTACAGCGCTTCGCGCCGAAGCTGATGCGGGCGCTGGAGCGCGCTATCGCGTTCTGCGAGTCGACGTTATCCTACGGCCGGCTGCAGGAGCCGCCGCCGGAGCGCCGGCCGATTCCGCTCGAGCCCCTGGTCGAGGAGGTGCACGAGACGCTCAATCTCGGACCCGACGCGCCGATCCGCTGGATCAGCGCGGTCGAGCGCGGCCTCGTGGTCGAGGCCGACTACGACCAACTGTTCCGCATCCTGCTCAATCTGGCACGCAACGCGGTGCAGGCCATGGAGAGCCGCGATCCGCGCGATCCCGGCCGCGACCAGATCCGCATCACCGGCCGGCGCGAGGGCGCGGTGGTGGTGATCGAAGTCTCCGACACCGGCCCGGGCTTTTCCGTCAAGGCGCGCGAGCACCTGTTCGAGGCGTTCCAGGGCTCGACCCGCGCCGGCGGCACAGGGCTCGGCCTCGCCATCGCCGCCGAGCTCGTTCGCGCCCACGGCGGCGACATCCGCCTGGTCGAGGGCACCATCGGGGCGACGCTGCGGCTGACCATTCCCGACCGCGCCGTCGAGCTGTCCGCCCACCGCGGCGCCCGCGC
>JASHQO010000170.1 GCA_030039105.1 Xanthobacteraceae bacterium | reverse complement strand
GAGCAACCACGATTTCGTCGTTATCGACACGCCGGGCGCTGATTCCTACCTGATGCGGCTCGCTCATTCGATGGCCGATACGCTGATCACGCCGCTGAACGACAGCTTCGTCGATTTCGACGTGCTCGGCGCGGTCGATCCGACTACGTTCGAGGTGGTCGGACTGAGCCACTATGCCGAGATGATGCGCGAAGCGCGCCGGCAGCGCCGTCTGGTCGACGGCGGCCTGACCGACTGGATCATCGTGCGCAATCGGCTATCGACCTTGGGCTCGCGCAACAAGCGGCTGGTCGGCGAGGGGGTCCAGCAGCTCGCCAGGCAGCTCGGCTTCCGTGTCGCCGAGGGCTTTGCCGAGCGGGTCGTCTATCGCGAGTTCTTCCCGCGCGGGCTGACCGCCCTCGATGAGATCAACGAGGATACGCTCGGCATGCGGCCGACCATTTCGCACATCACCGCGCGCGACGAGGTCAAGGTGTTCATCGATGTCTTGAAATTGCCGATCGACGAGCGCGGCAAGCGTCGGGTCGCGGCGCGGGCCGAGTGGCTGGCCGCCTCGGCGCAGCCGCTCGAGACCCACGACCTGCTCGCCGAATAGCCGGGTCAGGCCGGCCATTGCGCGGCCTGTCCGGCAGCGCCACCTTATGACTTGGCCGACTTACCCCAGCCGATAAAGCCAATGCCCTTCATTCTTGGTGTTGCCGTTCTCATTTTGCTGCTGTGGGCGGCCAACGCGTTCGCCAAGGCAGATCTGAAGCTGCCTAAAAGGCTATCGCGATTCCTCGGTGGTCTCGGGGTTTTGGTTCTGGCTGGCCTGCTTCTGTTGCGGGGCGAAATCGTCATCGCAATCGCGGCCGCGGCGCTCGGGCTCGTTTTGCTCGAATGGATTTCGCTGCGGCAATTGGGCCGCTGGTGGCGAACCCTCAGCCCGGTCTCCCGCATCCGCACGGCGTTTCTCGACATAGAGATCAATCAGCGCTCGGGCGTCATGCGCGGCCGCATTCTGGTCGGCCGCTATGAGGGTAAAGCGCTCGACGCGCTTGATCAGGCGACCCTGGTGGGTCTTCTGGGCCAGATCGACGATGACAGCGCCGAGCTACTCGCAGCGTATCTTGACCGCCGGGCGCCCGGTTGGCGTGAATACGCAAAGGCCGATGCGGCAGCGGGCAACCGGTCGCGGCCGATGCCCCGGGGCGAAATGACTCAAGAGGAGGCTTATCAGGTCCTTGGCATTGAGCCCGGGACGGGGGCGGACGAGATCAGCCGGGCTCACCGGGCCCTGATAAAGAAACTGCATCCCGACCAGGGGGGGTCGACGTATCTCGCGGCCCGCGTCAATGAGGCCAAGGAGGTTTTGCTTCGCCGCCATCGCTGAGGCTCTCCCTAGAGGATGCTCTCGCGTGGCCTATCTACTCCGAACAACGCTACTCACTGCACTGCGCCTCGTTACCCGAGGCCCTTGGTCTAGTTCCTGACCGTTATGCAGTCGAAGTCGTTACGTTTGAGTTGCTTGCAGGTCGCTTCGGCGGTGGCTTTGTCGAAGCCGGCAAAGCGCGCCCGGTAATAGGTCTTGTCGCCCTTGAGCACGCGCTCGGTGAACGGGTCGGCGGCAGCCAGCCGGTTGCGGACCTTGGCCTGGGCCGCGCTCAAGTGCTGCTTGGCATCATCTTCGGCCGGATAGGCGCCGATCTGGATCACCCATCCGCCGTGGGAGCGCATTTGCGGCGCTTCCGCCCGTACCGGCTCCGGTTCCGCGTAGGCCGGCATGGTCGTGGCAATATCCGGCTCGCTGGCTTCCGCCGTGACGGGATCGGGTGCCGCAACGGCCGGCAGGGCCGGCGGTGTCGGCTCAGCGGACGCCAAGACGGTAAGGGGGGCCTCGACCTGCGGCGCGGCGGGCGGCGGGTTGATGAGAGCGGCTGGCGGGGCGATAGGCTGCGACGCCGGAACGGTAGCCGGGACCAGCGTCGGCATCGGTGTGAGCGCCGCTGGCTGCGCCTGGGAGACCCGATAGGTGACGGTCTTGACCGGCAACGGCTGCAGCGGGTCGGTCGATCCGGCGGCGACGCGGGCAGCGACTGTCGCGGTCGGCGCCGGATCGGTGTGGGGCGCCATCTGTACCTTGGCGTCGGGGGCGGGCTGCGCTTCCTCGCGCTGGGGCGCTTCGGCGATGACGGGCGCGGTGCGATGCAGCGATGCCTCTTTGATGTGCTCGCCGATCAGCTCGCGCATGTGGGCGTCGCGCTGGAACGCCGAGCGGCCGCCGAGCACCACGCCGACGACGTAACGGCCGTCGCGATGCACCGAGGTGACGAGATTGAAGCCCGAAGCGCGGGTGAAGCCGGTCTTGATGCCGTCGACGCCGTCGACCGAGCCGAGCAGGTGGTCGTGATTGCGGATGGCTACGCCGTGATAGACGAACGATGGGATGGAGAAATATTTGTAATAGCGCGGGAAACGATCCTGGATGGCGCGGCCGAGGGTGGCCTGGTCGCGCGCCGTGGTGATCTGGTCGTCATCCGGCAGGCCGGACGCGTTGACGTAAGTTGTGCGGCTCATGCCGAGCGCATGGGCTTTTTGCGTCATCAACTTGGCAAAATCGGTCTCGCTGCCGCCGAGGTTTTCGGCGATGACGACGGCGGCATCGTTGGCCGACCGTGTGACCACGCCCTTGATGGCGTCTTCGACTGCGATGGTCTGGCCGGGCTTGAGATCGAGCTTGGTCGGATCCTGATCGGCGGCGTGGTCGGAGACCTTGAGTGGCGTGTCGAGCTTGATCGTACCGGCATCGAGACGCTCGAACAGCAGGTAGAGCGTCATGATCTTGGTCAGCGACGCGGGATGGCGCGGCGCGTCGGGATTGGATTGCTGCAGTACCTGCCCGGTATTGCCGTCGACCAGGATCGATGCGGTCGGCGGCGAATAGTCCCCGGCTTGGGTGTGGCGGTGCACGATGCCGCCACCCTGATGGGAGACGTGCGCGTAGTGCACGCGAATCCATCGATGGTGCCGCGCATCGGCGGCTTTGCTGGTGATGATGAGGGCCGCGACCGCGGCGCTGAGAGCTGTCACGCCTATGCGAAGCCCATTTTGGGCTCCAAGACGCACGATTGTCATGACGCACCCCGTCCCTGACGCGCGCTGGGCCCCATTGCAGCGGGGGCCCACCCCTGGTCGCTCCTTCAGGACGACGCGGTCCTGGCAGCCTTTTCGGCCGCCGCGAGACGGCATTGCCCTGACTAAGGACCGGTCGTTACACAAACGACACGGTCAATCACGCTAGGCGAGCGCTGTTGCGAAAGCGTTAAATCCCCTATTGCGTCGCCCTAAGTGCCTTCATCCACATCATAAAGCACTTATTTGTGCTCCGCACATTAAAACAGTTTGCGTTTTTTGTGCAGCGCACTATAAACAATTGTCACCGCCGGAAAAGGCCTTTTCAAGGCAGGCGGTGGACCAATCGAATCCATTGCAATCGCGCGCATCGCCGGAAGGACCGTCATGACCACGGAAGAAATGCAGAAGCTCGGCAAAGACAGCATGGACGTATACATGAATTCATTCGGCGTGTGGTCGAAGGGTGCCCAGGCCATCGCGGTCGAGGTCGTCGACTACTCGAAGAAGACAGTCGAGGGTTCTGCCGCCGCCTGGGAAAAGCTGGTGGGCGCCAAAAGCCTGGAAAAGGCCATGCAGGTGCAGAGCGAATTTCTGAAGTCTTCGTATGAGGATTTCGTCGCCGAAGCGACCAGGCTGGGCGAGCTTTATGTGGATTTGGCCAAAGAGACCTATAAGCCGTTTGAAGGCGTCATTGCGAAAGCGTCCGCGGCGAAATAAGGCGACTTCGCGTCAACTCTTGGTGACGAGGGTCTCGATCGCGGCAGCGATCTTGGCGAGGCTTTCTTCGATCCTGCAGACCCGAAAGGCTATGTGCTCGAGCGCATAGGCCGTGCGCTTGTCGGCCGCCGGCATATTCTGCGCGTCATAATCCGGAACGAATTCGTGCTCGAGCTCGCGCAACAGCTTCGCGCGGCGTGCGGGATCGATCATGTCTACCTCCCCCTTTGCAGCCGCGTGATGCATAGCCTGAGTCGGTGACGCCACCTAGGGCGCAAAGGCGGCGCCTTTACAGCGCAAAATCGTGCATAAACCGCTGTGCAGCGGCGCTGCATCGATCTGGCACGCCGGTTTCTCCAACTCTATGATAGCGTTCGCAATGCGGGCTGCGGACGGCGAAGCCTTTCGCAAACTGCGGGGTCGCACTACGTAACAGTCTGGAACGCAGACGAATGTCGCCTATCGACACACAATCCTTAACGCCTCCGGCGGCCATGGCGGACGATGATCGCAAGCGCAAGGGTGAACAAGGGCCCGGCACGGCAGTTATCACCAAGACCCGGCCGCAGACCAAGCGGCCGAACCTTTACCGGGTCCTGCTGCTCAACGACGACTACACCCCGATGGAATTCGTGGTTCACGTGCTCGAACGCTTCTTCAATAAGGATCACGAAGCCGCTCACCGCATTATGATGCATGTGCACCAGCACGGCATCGGCGAATGCGGCGTTTTTACCTACGAGGTGGCGGAAACCAAGGTCACGCAGGTTATGGACTTTGCCCGGAAACACCAGCATCCTTTGCAGTGCATCATGGAGAAGAAGTGATTCCGGGGGGAAGCGGTCAATACAAGTAACGAGACAGGGACAAATGCCAACGTTTTCGCGCAGCCTTGAACAATCGCTCCATCGCGCCTTGGCGCTTGCCAACGAGCGCCACCATGAATACGCGACGCTCGAGCATTTGCTGCTGGCGCTGATCGAGGATCAGGACGCCGCCGCGGTCATGCGGGCGTGCAACGTCGATCTCGAGAAGCTGCGCCGGAGCCTCGTCGCTTACCTCGAATCCGAACTCGATAACCTGGTCACCGACGGCGCCGAGGACTCAAAACCCACCGCCGGGTTCCAGCGCGTCATTCAGCGCGCCGTCATCCACGTCCAATCGTCGGGGCGCGAGGAAGTCACCGGCGCCAATGTGCTGGTTGCGATCTTCGCCGAGCGCGAGAGCCATGCCGCTTATTTCCTGCAAGAGCAGGACATGACCCGCTATGACGCGGTCAATTATATCAGCCACGGCATCGCCAAGCGGCCGGGCCTGTCGGAATCCCGCCCGGTGCGTGGCGCTGACGAGGAGAACGACGCCAAGTCTGGCGAAGAGCAGAAGAAGAAGGGCGACGCGCTCGACGCCTATTGCGTCAATCTCAACAAGAAGGCGCGCGAGGGCAAGATCGACCCACTGATCGGTCGCGGCGCCGAGATCAATCGCACGATTCAAGTGCTGTGCCGGCGGCAGAAGAACAACCCGTTGTTCGTCGGCGATGCCGGCGTCGGCAAGACCGCGATCGCCGAAGGCTTGGCGCGGCGCATCGTCCACGGTGAAGTGCCGGACGTGCTGCGCAACGCCACCGTGTTCGCCCTCGACATGGGCACGCTGCTGGCCGGCACGCGCTACCGTGGCGACTTCGAGGAGCGGCTCAAGCAGGTCATCAAGGAGCTCGAGGCTTATCCGGGCGCGATCCTGTTCATCGACGAGATCCACACAGTGATCGGCGCCGGCGCCACCTCGGGCGGCGCCATGGATGCGTCGAACCTGCTCAAGCCCGCTTTGGCCTCGGGCACGGTGCGCTGCATCGGTTCGACCACCTACAAGGAATACCGCCAGTATTTCGAGAAGGATCGGGCGCTGGTGCGCCGGTTCCAGAAGATCGACGTCAATGAGCCGACCGTCGAGGATGCGATCGAAATCCTCAAAGGGCTGAAGCCGTATTTCGAGGACTATCACAAGCTTCGCTACACTAACGAGGCGATCAAGGCCGCAGTCGAGCTGTCGTCGCGCTACATCCATGACCGCAAGCTGCCGGACAAGGCGATCGACGTGATCGACGAGTCCGGCGCGGCGCAAATGCTGCTGCCGGAGAGTCGACGCAAGCGCACCATCGGCATCAAGGAGATCGAGACCACCATCGCCACGATGGCGCGGATTCCGCCGAAGGCGGTGTCGAAGGACGACGCCGAGGTGCTGCAGCACCCGCAGGATACCTTGAAGCGCGTGGTCTACGGCCAGGACAAGGCGATCGAGGCGCTGTCCGCCTCGATCAAGCTCGCCCGCGCCGGGTTGCGCGAGCCGGAAAAGCCGATCGGCTGTTACCTATTCTCCGGCCCGACCGGCGTCGGCAAGACCGAGGTCGCGCGCCAGCTTGCGGCGACGCTCGGCGTCGAGATCATCCGCTTCGACATGTCGGAATACATGGAGCGCCACACCGTGTCGCGGTTGATCGGCGCGCCGCCCGGCTATGTCGGCTTCGATCAGGGCGGCCTGCTCACCGACGGCGTCGACCAGCATCCGCACTGCGTGCTGCTGCTCGACGAAGTCGAGAAGGCGCATCCGGATCTGTTCAACGTGCTGCTGCAGATCATGGATCACGGCAAGCTCACCGACCACAACGGCAAGCAGGTCGACTTCCGCAATGTCATTCTCATCATGACCACCAATGCCGGCGCCGCCGACATGGCGCGCTCGGCGTTCGGCTTCACCAGGACCAAGCGTGAAGGCGACGACATGGAGGCGATCAACCGGCTGTTCGCACCGGAATTCCGCAACCGGCTCGACGCCATCATCACCTTCGCGCATCTCTCTCCGGAGGTGATCGCCCAGGTGGTCGAGAAATTTGTGCTGCAACTCGAGGCGCAACTCGCCGACCGCGACGTCACCATCGAGCTGACCGACGAGGCAGCGAAGTGGTTGATCGCCAACGGCTACGACGAGCTGATGGGCGCCCGGCCGATGGCGCGGGTGATCCAGGAGCACATCAAGAAGCCGCTCGCCGACGAGGTGCTGTTCGGCCGGCTGAAGTCGGGTGGTCATGTCCGCGTCATCGTCGTCACCGACGAGGCCGGCAACTCCAAACTCGGCTTCGACTATCCGGACGGGCCGGTGACGCCGCGGGCGGAAAAGCTGCCCGAGCCGCGCCGTGTTAAGGCCAAGCGCCGCTCCTCGCCGCGGCGCAAGCCGCCGAGTGGCGGCGACGGCGAGCCGCCGCGCCGCGGCCCGGTGCCGAAGGTGCCGTTGGTCAAAGTCTGAAGAACAGCCGCCGCCCGGTCAAACGACCGGGCGGTAGCGCAATTGGCGGGCGAACCAGATCGCCAGGATCGGAATGGCGATCGCGGTGCCGACGAACAGCGGCACGGCACCGAGGCGATCGATCAGCAACGCGCCTGTGCCGACGCCTGCGGTCTGGCCGACGAATATAGCCGAAGAGAAAATCGCGACCGCCGTGCCGCGCGCTTCCGGCGTCATCTGGGTGGCATTGGTCTGCATGGTATTGTGCAGCATGTAGAAGCCGAGCCCGATCGCCATGGTGGCGACCGGCGCCAGCCACCATACCGGCGTGACTGCAAGCTCGACATAGGCACCCGCGATCAGGAATCCGCCGACGCTGGCGAGCCCGCCCTGGCCGAGGCGAAGCACCAGAATCTTGACCAGAGCCGCAAAGATGAGGCCGCCGAGGCCGAAGCATCCGACAGTCAGGCCGACCAGGGTGAAGCTGATGCCGAAGCGGGCGCGTAAATGGGCGCCGATATAGGCGAAGGCACCCCACACCAGCGCGCCCTCGATGAAGGCGGCGACGATCACCGCCCGGGCGAACCGATTGCTCAGCACAGCGGCATAGTCGGCGGCGAAACCGTGCCCCCACCCCGGCCCTCCCCCGCTCGCAGGGGAGGGCCGGAAGGGGGTCGGATGGCTCGGTGCGCGGGTCAGCGGATTGGTGAAGAGTTCGAACGCCAGGCCCAAGGTTGCGAGCGCGTATACGCCCGAGAGCACGAAGAATACGTTGCGCCAGCCCATCAGGTCGCCGAGCACGCCGCCCATGGCTTGGCCGCATAGCTGGCCGAGAATCTGGCCGGTCAGGTAGCGCGCCAGGATCGGCTGTCGCAGCTTGAACGGCGTGACGTCGCCGACATAGGCCATCGAGATCGGGATGATCCAGCCGCCGGCGGCGCCGGTGGCGAGCCGCGCCAGCGTCAACTGCTGCAGCGAGGCGGCGGTGCCGCACAGCGCCACCAGCATGGCGGCGATGGCACACATCACCGCGACCGTGCGGTATTTGCCGAAGCGATCGCCGACCGGGCCGATGACGAGCTGGATCGAGCCGTGGGCGACTGCGTAGGCGGTCACGACCACGGCCGCTGCTCCAACCGTGGTATGGAAGTCGGTGGCGATCTGCGGCAGCAGCGAATCCGTCACCCGCACCTGCGCCTGAGCGGCGAAGCCTGCGACCGCGAGCAGCATGATCGAACGGGTCGGCGTCTTGGACGGCAGTGCTGTGGACGATTTGAAGGAAGCTTCCACGTTGACACTCTAGGCCAAGCGGGCTTTCTAACCCGCAAAATGGCCAAGGCGAATGATCGAAAATAGATACCAGCCCAGCGAGGTCGAGAGCCGCATTTATGCCGCTTGGGAGCAAGCCGGCGCCTTCCGCGCCGGCCGGCCCGAGCGCGCCGCCGCCGCGCCCTACTGCATCGTCATTCCGCCGCCGAACG
>JASHQO010000169.1 GCA_030039105.1 Xanthobacteraceae bacterium | reverse complement strand
GCGCCGCGTCGCACATCAGCGCCAAGCAGCGCCTGTTTCCGCATCACCCTGCCTGATTGATTGCGCTTACGCGCCGAGCTGATCGGCCAAATCCTCAAGACTCTTCGCCGCGATATCGACCTTCTGGCCCGGCGCCGTCTCGCCGCGACCCTGGCCCCTCTCGTTCGGCCGCGCGATGTGGCCGGTACGCAGGTTCTGCGTGGCCGCCGCCATCAGATCGTTGGTGTGGGCGGCGACCATCATGCAGTCGTGCGGCGCCAGATCGAGCGCCGCGGCAGCGGCGAGATAAACCTGAGGCTTCGGCTTGTAGTCGCCGGCGATCTCGGCGCCAAGAATGACGTCCCACGGCATATCGTTGCGCCGCGCCAGGTCGACCATTAGCGAAATGTTGCCGTTCGACACTGGCGCCAGCATGTATTTGCGCTTGAGCCGTTTCATCCCCGGCGGCACGTCGGGCCAGGCATCGAGTTTGTGCCACGCCAAATTGAGCGCGGCGCGCTGCACCTCGGTCAACGTGTCCACGTGAAAGCGCGGCAGGATCAGCTCGAGATTGCGCCGGTGCAACATGTCGAGCTTGCAGAACGGCATGCGGCCGGTGCGTACCTCGTCCATGGCGCCCTGATATTCGCCCCGCCAGGCATCGGCGAAGGCGAGCCAGTCGAGTGAAAATCCCAAGGGTTTCAGCATCGCTTCTGCTTCGCGCGCGATCGAGGTGCGCCAATCGACCAGTGTGCCGAATACGTCGAAGAACAAGGCCTTGACCGCGACCGTCATGGGATACTCCTGGCGCAAGCCGGCGCATGATGCCAAAAGCTCATCCGGGAATACATCGCAAACTCGATGGCGGCACGGCCCTGCGCTTCTTGGCCGAACCGAGCCCCCCGCCTCTCATCACTTCCAAGCGTAACGGAGCTTTCCATGCCGGACCAAAACATCGCCGCGCTGCTGCACGAATTGATCGTAGCGACACGCATTCTCGCCAACGAGAAGGTGGTCGACGCCTTCGGCCATGTCAGCGTTCGTCATCCGAGCGATCCGAAGCGCTATTTCATCCCGCGGCATCGCGCGCCGGAGCTTGCGGAAGTCGCCGACGTCGTCGAGCTCAATCTCGATTCCGAGCCGATCCGGCCGACCGAATCCCGGCTCTACAGCGAGCGCGTGATTCACGGCGAAATCTACAAGGCGCGGCCTGACGTCAACGCGGTGTGCCACCACCATGCCCATGTCATGCTGCCCTTCGCCATCTCGGGCCGCGAAATCGTGCCGGTGTTTCATCTCGGCGCCGTCGTCGGCCACGTGCCGTTCTGGGATCAGCGCGACGAGTTCGGCGATACCAATATGCTGGTGATCAAGCCTGAGGAAGGCGCTTCGCTCGCGCGCGCGCTCGGGCCGCATTGGACGGTGCTGATGCGCCGCCACGGCGCCACCGTGGCCGGCACGAGCCTGCGTGAACTGACCTTCCGCACCGTGTTCGGCTGCGACAATGCCAAGCTCTTGAGCCAGGCGATCGCCCACGGTCACGTCGATGCACTCTCGCCCGGCGAGGCCAAGCTCACGTCGGCGCACCAGCTCCGGCCGCCATCCATGGGCCGCGCCTGGGACTATTGGGTACGCCAGGTCGAGAAGGCCGGATTGATGCCGAAGGCTCCAAAAACCGCGGCGGCGTCCAAGAGCGCAAAGCCCAAACCAGCGACGAAGCCTAAAGCCAAGGCGAAGAAGCAGTGGCGGTAGCGCGCCGACCGCGCCTCGTTCATTATGGAGCCCGGCCCATCGCCGGCTCAGCCGACACCATAGAACAACCACCGTCCCCTGCCCCGAGAGGAAACCCCATGGCCGACCTGCAATCGCCTCGCCTGCAAAAACTCGACGAACACAATCTGACCACCGACCAGCGCGCGCTGGCGCAATCGATCGCGTCGGGGCCGCGCGGCCAGTTCAAGATGTCCGGTCCGTTTGCAATCTATCTGCATGCGCCGACTTTCGGCGAGCTCGCGCAAAAGCTCGGCGGTCACTTACGCTTCAAGACCGGCGTGTCGCCGCGGCTGTCCGAATTCGCCATCCTCTGCACCGCGCAGCACTGGAAGGCGCAATACGAATGGGCGATGCATGCGCCAATGGCCGAGAAGGCCGGCGTCAAGCCCGAGACCATCCGCGACATCCAGGCCGGCCGCGCGCCGAAAAAGGCTCCGAGCGACGAAAAGGCGGTCTACGCCTTCGTCAAGGAGCTCTATGCCACCCGGCGCGTCGGCAACGGCGCCTACAACAAGGTGAAGAAGATTCTCGGCGAGGCCGGCACCGTCGAGTTGGTCGGCATCCTCGGCTACTACGCCATGGTTTCGATGACGCTCAACACCTTCAAGGCGCCGCTGCCTGACGGCATCAAGGCGCCGTTCAAGGAAGGCAAACGATAGACGGGCTGAGCGGTGCAACGCTGAATGATGAGTTTGGCTGCCCCTCAGCCCATCACACGCATCACTGCTTCTTCGTCGGCGCCATGGCGCCACCGCCCTGCATCATCATGGTGCCGCCGCCGGCGGGAACGCCCGGCGCGGCGGCGCCGATGGCGGCGATCGGGTAGTCGACGTCGACCGTGCCGGCATTGTCGAACTTCAGCGTGGCCTTCACCGAGTTGCCCTGCTCCAGCGGGTGCTTGAGGTTGAGCAGCATCACGTGAAAGCCGCCGGGCTTGAGCGTGACTGTCTCGCCCGGCTTGATCTCGAGGCCGCCCTCGACCGGCCGCATCTGCATCACACCGTTGTCCATGGTCATGGAATGGATCTGGCATTCGGCGCTGGCGTCGCTCGACACGCAGCTCACCTTGTCCGGCGTCTTGCCGCTGTTGGTGATGGTCATGTAGGCGGCGCCCGAGGCAGCCCCCTTTGGCGTCGCGCGCGCCCAGGGCTGACTGATGTGGATCGAGCCGACGTCGTAGTCGGCCGCCTGGGCGTTCGCGGCCGCAAGCGGTAGCGCCGCCAGCGCGAAGATGGCGCCGGCCCCGCGCGAAGTCATTGTCCTCTTCATGGTTGTCATAGTCGCACTCCATCCTGCCTGTCGCGCCCTGCTTGTAAAACGGGATTCTAGGCGATCTCGCAGCGCCTTGAAATGGTCGGCATGAAACCCAATGTCGCAACTTGACGTGAACGATCTTCGTTTAGAAATCCCCGCTAGACGCGGTATTCTCCATCCAATCCGCGAAGGTGGTTGCGACGTGGTCCAGGACCGGCCAGATCCGAACGAGGCGCGGCAATCGGGACAGATCCTGGATTTCCAGTTGCGCCGCCGTATCGAACGGCAGCCATTGCTTCACCAGGGGCTGGGACCGGACGACGACGATCCAAGCGACGATCTGTCCGGCTACGAGGAAGAAGGCCGCAACATCAATTATCGGCAGCGCATGCTGATGAACGTGATCGCGGTGCTGGTCGTTTCGCTGCTGATCGCCGCCGGGGTATGGATCGCCGACACCATCGCCGCCATGCAGAAGGACCAGGATTGCGTGCTGCAGGGCCGGCAGAACTGCGCACCCATCGAACTGCCGGTCAAGAAGTAGGGCTTACTTTAGCTGGTCCGCCACGGCGGCCACGCCGGCCATGGCGCAGGCCTCGTCGCCGTTCGACGTCGAGCCGCTGACGCCGACGGCGCCGATGGTCTCGTCGCCGACCTTGATCGGCACGCCGCCGCGCAGCGCGATCACGTGTTCAAGCTGGCGCTGGGCCGCCAGCTCCGAACCCGGCTCGGTGCGCGACGCCCATTCCGCCGAAGTGCGGCCGAAGGTGCGCGCCGTGTAGGCCTTGCGCTGGGCCAGCTCGATATTATGCGGCGCCGCCTTGTCGCCCTGCAGGAACACGCGCAGCCGCCCGGCGCGGTCGACCACCGCCACCGAGACATTGTTGCCGGCCTTTTCGCAGTCGGCGATCGCGGTCGTGGCGATGGTCAGCGCCATCTTCAGCGACACGTCACGCTGCGTCAGCACCTGCGCGACACCCGCCGACGATGGCACCAGCGTCGTTGCCGCCACCGCCGATAGCCCGGCGAGCCAGATTGCGTTCTTCATAAGCTCCCTCCCGTTGCGGCCCTTGTTCCGGCACCACCCGGCCGGGCACCAAAACCGCCCGATGGTGACGCCAATCGGCGCACGGGACAAGGCGATGGCGGCCATCGCGCCGGCCGCAATCGTAAGGCCGCACAAAAGCTTACCGGCTGCTGCCGGCGCCGCCTTTACCCCGGCCGGCCGCCGTTGAACTTGACCCCATCCTTCGCTATACGGGGCCTTCACGTCGTCATGGGCCCGGCGCGGTCGGGCTGTCATGCGCCGGACCGGGCTGGCGCTTCATCCTTGCCGTGACCGAAAAGAGCGGGTTCTGATGTCCACCACGTTTGATAAAGTGGCTGAAATCATTGCGGAAACTTGCGACATTCCGCGTGAGAATATTAAGCCGGAAAGTCACGCAATCAACGATCTGGAGATCGACAGCCTCGATTTCCTCGACATCGCCTTTGCCATCGACAAGGCGTTCGGCATCAAGCTGCCGCTCGAGCAGTGGACCCAGGAAGTCAACGACGGCAAGGCCACGACCGATCAGTACTTCGTGCTGAAAAATCTTTGTGAAAAGATCGACGAACTGATCGCCGCCAAGGGCGCCTGAGGCGCCGCCCATGCGCCTCGAATATTTTCAGATGCTCGACCGGATCGTCGACGTCGATCTCGGCGCGCGCACCATCCGCACCGCTTGCAAGATTCCGCAGGCCGACGAGAGCCCGATCTTCGAAGGCCACTTCCCCGGTTATCCGCTGATGCCCGGTGTGCTCTTGATCGAATGCATGGCGCAAACCACCGGCTGGCTCGCAAGCGCCTTGGTCAATTTCGACGTCATGCCGATCCTGGCCCACGTCAAGGACGGCAAGATGCGCAACGCCGTGTTCCCCGGCGACGAGCTCGAATTCGAAGGCACGGTGACTCACGAAGGCTCAGGCTTCACCGTCGGCGAGGTCAAAGGCCGGCGCGCCGGCAAGCCTGTGTGCGATGCGGAGATCACCTATCGCATGCTGCCCTACCCCAACCCTGAATTCCGCACCGCGATCCGTGCCTGGGCGGAACGGCTGCAGTTCCCGTTCAAGGAGCCGGTGAAGTGAGCGATCGCCGCGAGGTGTGGATCACCGGCGTCGGTCTCCTCACCTGTCTCGGCGAGGGACTGGAGGCGAACTGGGCCGCGCTCGTGCGCGGCGGTCCCCCGCCCTACGACGACAAGACGTTTGCACCCTACATCGTCCATCCGCTGCCGCCGATGAGCTTCGACAAGCAGATCCCGAAAAAAAGCGACCAGCGGCAGATGGAGCTGTGGCAGCGCTCCGGCACCTATGCGGCGGGACTGGCCTTGAGCGACGCCGGCATCGCCGGCAACGCCGACCTGCTCGACCGGACCGATATGATCGTCGCCGCCGGCGGCGGCGAACGCGATATTGCCGTCGACAATGCCATCCTCGCCGGCCTGCGCCAGACCAATCAGCCGGGCGCCTATCTGAACGAGCACCTGATGAGCGACCTCCGCCCCACCTTGTTCCTGGCGCAGTTGCCGAACCTGCTAGCCGGCAACATTTCGCTGGTGCATGGCGTGGTCGGTTCGTCACGCACCTTCATGGGCGAAGAATTCGCCGGCGTCGATGCAGTGCGCGTCGCACAGGCACGGATCGCTGTCGGCCAGAGCGACCTGACCCTGGTCGGCGGCGCCTATAACGGCGCCCGCTGGGACATCCTGCTCGCCTCGCAGCTTTGCGCGGTAGGCCTTTTGCTGCAGGACAAATTCGCGCCGGTATGGGACCGCGGCCCCAAAGGCGCCGCCGCCACCGCGACCATGGGTGCATTCCTGGTGCTGGAAAGCCGCACCCACGCCGAACAGCGAGGTGCCCGCCCCCGCGCACGCCTCGCCCCGGTCCAGTCGGACCGTAGCCCGCGGCAGCCGGGTGAGATCGAGGCCGCGCTGCATCGCCAGTGGAAGACGATCGCCGACAAGGTCGACCGCGCTCATGCTGCGGTCATTTCCGGCGCCAGTGGCGCCGAACCCGCCACCTCGGCGGAGCGCCACGCCGTTGCCGATTTTGGCCTTCCCGTTCGTGCCACCGGTACGTATATCGGGCATGGGGTCGAGAGCCAGTTTGTGGCCAATCTTGGCATCGGCTGCGCCGTGCTGGAGCACGGCGAGCTGTTCGGCCCGACCGGAAGCGGCGATACCGGCGACAGCCCCGATAGCGTGTCACAGGTGGTCGTTACCAGCGTCGGCACATGGCGGGGCGAAGGGCTCGG
>JASHQO010000168.1 GCA_030039105.1 Xanthobacteraceae bacterium | reverse complement strand
CCGCCTTCGACACGGCGACCAGGCGCCGGCAACTGTCAAGCTCGGCCGCGATCGCGTCGGGAATTTCGACGTCGTCGATCATGGTGGCGGCCTGGGTCATCGCCGCACCGCCAGCATGTCGAGCAAGGCGCCGAGCGGCCCCGAGGCGTTGCCGTTACCGTTGCGCGTGATCGCGTGCCGGATGACTTCGGGCGGCGCGCCGTACTGCAAGGCGATCGAGCAGGTGATTGCGGCGTCGCGCCCGGCGACTTCAAGCTCGGTGCCGGGCTTGTCGACGTTCAGAAATACTTCGGCGAGCGTACCATCGTCGAAGCGGCCAATGCCGGCGTGATAGCGAAAAGCGCCGTGCTGAAACGTGATCAGCTCATGCTCGCGGCGATCGGGAAGGCGTTTGCGTACGCTCAATGGCGATCCTTTCTGTTCAGGACCGCGCGCTTAGGGTTGATTACGATGACCGAGGAGCGTACATGGCTGGTTGTCGGACTGCCGTTACGAGATCGCTAACCGGCCCCGTCGAGCCCTTGGCGCGGCGGGGTTTTGGTCTCTCAGGGCGTGATCCCCAACATCTTCATGAAGGAGACCCTCGGCACCAGCAGCCGATTGCCGACTCTGATCGTCGGGATGGTGCCGTCCTTCGCATAGGCGTAGGCGCTGCCGCGGCTGAGACCCAAGAGTTCGCCCGCCTCTTCGACCGTCACGGTTAGCCGTCCGTCATCACCTTGCATCGCAAAATTTTTTGGACCCGACTTAACGTTCGGCGCGGGCAAAGATTTCCTGCTGGTCATTCGGTGGCTCCTGTCCATCTGATGCCAAGCTGTTGACACTAGGCCCACGACACCATACAATAAGGGCCGCTTCCATCAAGTTATAGGCCCTGTTTTATAATTTGCAAGGCCCAAGTGGAGACTCGCCGTGGTCACCATGAAGCAGTTGAAAGTCGCGCTGCCCGACGGCCTGCGGCAGATGCTGGAGCATTTTGCCAAACAGTCGGGCTGCAGCCTTGCCGATGAAATTCGCGCTCGGCTTGTGAGCAGTTTCGATCGCGAGGCCGTCGATAAGCCCACTCGCGAGTTGGCCGCTGATGTTGTGGGTCTCGCCGAACAAATAAGCCGCGAGAAAAAGTTCTTCTCCTGGCACACAGACGAGCGCGCTCACGAAACGCTGGTGGCGGCCATCAATGCGTTGCTGGCTGATCTCAAACCAAAACCACGCGTGGCGCCGATCGGAGCGTCTGATCTCATGTGGGGCGGCGATGACCCGGCCACGCTCGGCCGCTCGATTGCCCGGCACTATCAGCAATACAAAGCGGCGCTGGAAAGAAATACCGCAGAATTGCTGGGCAGTTTTCGCGAAGGAGATAAATCATGAGCAAGCGACGCGGATTCCGCGACGGCGGCATTGACCAGCGCGGCGAAAATTCGTGGCGCCTGCGCTATCGCATAGGCGGTCAGCGCTTCACCAAAACGGTCCAAGGCACGAAAACTGAAGCGCAGAAAGCGCTTCGGGACATGCTGCACGCTGGCGACACTGGCGAGCATGTTGCCCCGGACAAGATGACGTTGGGGCAGTGGATCGACCATTGGGTGTCGATTGGGTGTCCGGGCAACAAGCGCAGAAAGCAAGTCGGCCAGCGATCGCTTGAAGGTTACGCGCAACTGCTGCGCAGCCACGTCGTTCCGACCTTGGGATCGCGCCCGCTGCAGCAGCTTGAGGCGGCCGAAATCGACCGGCTTTATGTCAGCCTCGGCGAGAAGATGTCGCCGCGCACGGCTCACCATGTCCATACCGTGCTTGGTGCATGCGTCGGCGCCGCGGTGCGAACCGGCAAACTCGCGCGAAATCCGATGTTGCGGCTTGCCAAGGTGCCGTCGCCCGCCGAGGCCGATCATGGGAAGGTGCTTGAGGAGGAGCAATTGCTTGCCCTGGTCCGCGGGTTCAAGCGCTCCGCTCTGTTCCCCATCGTCGCGGTAGCGGCCTTCACTGGCGCGCGCCGAAACGAGATATTGGCGCTACGCTGGAACGATCTCGAGGTCGGCAACAAGACGCTACGCATAGAGCGCGCGATCGAGGATACCGATACCTATGGCCTGCGGATCAAAGCGCCCAAGACCGAGCGCGGCAAGCGCACCATTGCGATTGATGCCGACTTGCTGGCGCTGCTGATAGTGGAACGGGAACGTCATCTGCGGATCATGGCCGGCGTGCCGGACGGCGCGGCCGTCGATCTATCGCTGGTCAAGCTGCCGGCGGAAGCGCTCATGTTTCCAAACCCGCCCGGTCACGATGAAAGCTTCTCGTTCACGCGGCTGCGCCACCCGCGAAACATGACCAAGGAATTCCAGCGGAAGGCTAAACGCCTCGGTTTCAGCGGTCTGCGCTTTCACGATCTACGCGGCACGCATGAGACACACCTGCTCGATAAGGGCATGCCGGTGGCTGCGGTCGCGGCGCGATGCGGGCACGATCCAGCGGTTATGCTGCGGAGCTACGCCAAGCGCACGCGGAAGGCTGATGCCTCTATCGTTGACGTGATTGGCGCGCTATCTAAAGGCGCCTTGGCGTAGATGGGTCCAAGTTGGGTCCATGTTGCTAAGTCGTTCCTATGCTACGAGTCAAAAGCGCTTATGTTTCAACAGAGGAAGGGTGGCCGAGTGGTTTAAGGCACCAGTCTTGAAAACTGGCAGGGGGTTCCGCTCCCTCGTGAGTTCGAATCTCACCCCTTCCGCCAATTCCCAATTTGATCGGCCGGATCGCGTGACGGCACAACGCGTGAGATCGGCAGCGTTTTGTCGCAGCTAACGGTGGCCGGTCGCGCCTATGATCGGCCGCCGAAACGACACTGCAGGGCAGCGATGGTCAGGATGAGCCGGGGAGTGGGTCTCGCGGTTGCGGCGCTGGTGGCGAGCGCTCTTGTCGCCGCCGCGCCGCAGGCGCGCGCCGACGATTTCTACAAGGGCAAGACCTTCACCGTCGTGGTCGGCTTCACGCCCGGCGGCGGCTACGACACTTATGCGCGCAATCTGGCGCGGCACATCGGCAAGCACATTCCGGGTGATCCGACCGTCATCGTGCAGAACATGCCGAGCGCCGGCAGTCTCACCGCGGTGCGCTATCTCAATCTCACCGCGCCCAAGGACGGCACCGTGATGGTGATCTTCAACCCCGGCATGGTCACGCAATCGATCGTGCAGCCGGACAAGATCAATCTCGACTTCCACGAATACTCCTGGGTCGGCGTAGTCACGCCCGATTACCGGGTCTGCTACGGCTACGGCGACAAGAGCCCAAAGACCTGGGACGAGATGATGCACCGCAAGGAATTCATCCTCGGCTCGACCGGCAAGGCGTCCGGCAACTACATCAACGGCGCGACGTTGCGTGACGTGTTCCACGCGCCAGTCAAGCAGATCATGGGCTATCCCGGCAGCGCCGAGCAGCGGCTCGCCATCGAGCAGGGCGCGCTCGACGGCGATTGCGGCTCCTACAGCAGCATTCCGCAGGAATGGATCAACAAGGGCCTGGCCCATGCCTTCGTGCGCTTCACCAAGGATCGCCCCGCCGAAATTCCCGAGAGCGCCGTCTATATCGGCACCTTTGCGACCAGCGACGCGCAGCAGAAGCTGCTCAACCTGCTCAATGGCGGCGACGAGGTCGGCCGGCCGTTCATCATGTCGAGGCAGGTGCCGGCGGATCACCTCGCGGTCGTGCGCAAGGCGTTCGACGACACCATGAAGGACCCGGATTTTCTGGCCGACATGGCGAAGCAGGAGCTTCCGGTGCATCCGCTGACCGGCGACCAGGCCGAGAAGATCGTCAATGAGCTGATCGGCGTGCCGCCTGATATCGTCGCGCAGGCTAAGTCGATCTACGAATAGGACCTCCGTCATTGCGAGGAGCCAACGGGTCCGGTCCGAAGTGGCCGGCCCGATGACAAGCTCCGCGACGAAGCAATCAGGGCGGCGCTTCGGCGCTGGATTGCTTCGCTTCCCGCTCGCAATGACGGGGAAAAACCGCTGGCTGCAAGGGTCCATTCACTATCGGGGGCGGCCCGCGCATTTCCGCCACAATCTGACCACGCTGGAATTCAATACCTTTGCGGTGGGTACGGGGACGATGCGGGGTCGCGTCAGCGCGAAGCTGCGGACATGGGCGTCGGCCGGCGCATGCGCCGGCTTGGGCCTTTTGCTCGCCCATTGCAGCAGTTCATCGCGCATCGATGAGCGTTACGGCGTCGCCGCCAGCGAGCGCGTCGTGCCGCCCGGCGAAGTAGTGCCCAAGGGCGGTGGCACCTATCGGGTCGGCCAGCCCTATGTGGTCGCCGGCCAGGTTTATGTGCCGCAGGACGACCCGAACTATCGCGCCGAGGGCTTGGCGTCCTGGTACGGCGACGATTTTCACGGTCGCTATACCGCCAACGGCGAAATTTTCGACAAGGACGGCATCACGGCCGCCCATCCGACCCTGCCGCTGCCGAGCTATGTGCGGGTCACCAACCTGCGCAACGGCAAATCCCTGATCGTGCGCGTCAACGACCGCGGTCCCTACGCCCATAACCGCATTGTCGACGTGTCGACCAGGGCGGCGCGTCTGCTCGGCTTCTACGATCGCGGCACCGTGCCGGTGCGGGTCGAATATGTCGGCCGCGCGCCGCTCGAAGGCTCCGACGATCGCATCCTCGAAGCGACCCTGCGCGAGCACGAGCCGGCGCCGGCACCGTGGAATGTACGGCTGGCCTCGACCTCGATCATGCCGTCCTTGCCGCCCCAGCCGCCGCCGGTCGGCAGCCCGCGTCTGGCCGGCGCCAACGCCGCGGTGACGCCCTACGTGTCGGCCGCGTCGGCGATGTCGTTTGCCGCAACGTCGGAAGGTCGCGACGGCACCGATCAGTTTCTCAACGGCCGCGGCCTTTATTGAGCGCCGGTGCGCCGCCGCGCGTGAGCGATGAAGATCGCGCCCAATTTGCCGCACCGCGGCTTGCGCATGCGCTATTGTGCCCGCCATGCTCGGATGAGAAGGGGATGCGGAGGCCGGAGACGTTCAGGGTGCGGCGTTTAGCTGCTTGGTTGCGGGGCAGGGCGGTGGGAATGGCCGCGGGCGCGAGCGTTGCCGCGCTGCTGGCTGCCGGCATTTTCGCCGCCGCCCACGCCGCGCCATCCGCCATGGCGACCAAGAAGGACGAAGGCGGATTCCAGACCAGCATTCCGGCGGCCGTCCTGCTCGATCCCGAAAGCGACAGCCTGTTGTTCGACAAGAACGGCGACCAGCCGGTGGCGCCGGCCAGCCTCGCCAAGCTGATGACGCTCGAATACGTGTTCAACGAGATCAAGCAGGGCCGGCTCAAGCTCGACGACACCTTTATCATCAGCGAGAACGCCTGGCGCAGGGGCGGCGCACCGTCCCACGGCTCGACCATGTTCGCCGCCATCCACAGTCAGGTCCGGGTCGAGGACTTGATCCGCGGCATCATCGTCGACAGCGCCAACGACGCCTGCATCGCCATTGCCGAAGGGCTCGCCGGCAACGAGACCGCGTTCGGCGAAGCGCTCACCAAGCGCGCCCGCGAGATCGGTCTGCAGAATTCGACCTTCACCAACGCGGAAGGCTTTCCCGATCCGAACCTGCGGGTCACGGCACGCGATATGGCGCAGCTCGCCCGCCACATCATGCAGACCTATCCGGATTTCTTTCCCTATTTCGCCGAGCGCGACTTCACCTGGAACAAGATCCACCAGGAGAACCGCAATCCGCTCCTCGGCATGGGCCTTGGCGCCGACGGCATGAAGACCGGCGAGACCGCCGAAGCCGGCTTCAATCTGGTCGGCACGGCGATGCAGGACAATTTCCGGCTGATTGTCGTGATCACCGGTGCGAAATCCGACAAGGAGCGCGCCGAGGAGGCCAAGAAAATGCTCGACTGGGGCTTTCACGGCTTTGAAGCCCGCGTGCTGTTCGCCGAGGGCCAGAACATCGGCGAGGCCAAGGTGTTCGGCGGCGACCGCGGCTATGTCCAC
>JASHQO010000167.1 GCA_030039105.1 Xanthobacteraceae bacterium | reverse complement strand
CGACATTCCGGGCGGCCCGCCGCATCCGTATTATGGCGGCGCCACGGCGCCCATCTACACGCCGGCGCCGCCCAGCGCCGCACCACCGCCGCCACTCGGTCCGCAGCGCAATCCCATGATCGCCGCGTCGGCTGGGCCGGTCGAGGTCAAGCCGGCCGCCACCCTGGCCTGCCCCATCGTCTCGGCGCTCGATCAGTGGATCGGCGGCGCGGTGCAGCCGGCGGCGCTGAAGTGGTTCCGCCAGCCGGTGGTCGAGATCAAACAAATCTCCGCCTATTCGTGCCGCGGCATGAACGGCAATCCGGACGCGCATATCTCCGAGCACGCCTTCGGCAATGCGCTCGACATCGCCGAGTTCACGCTGGCCGACGGCCACAAGGTCTCGGTGCAATACGGCTGGCACGGCTCGCCGGAGGAGCAGGGCTTTCTGCACGACGTGCAGGCGGCCGCGTGCGACGAATTCACCACCGTGCTGGCGCCCGGCGCCAACGTCTATCACTACAATCACATCCACGTCGATCTGATGCGGCACTACAACGGCCGCCACATCTGCGAGCCGTCGGCCGTCCCGGGCGAAGTCGTCGCCGAGCGCGCGCGTTCGCGCTTTGCCGCGCAGCACGGCGAGCCCGGCGTCACCGGCTCGATTCCGGCCAAGGCGCGCTATCATCCGCTCGGCTATTCCCGCGACGACGATCGTCTGCCTAACGCGGTGCCCGGGGAGGATTGATACTCCGTCATTGCGAGCAAAGCGAAGCAGTCCAGTCCATCGCGGAGCGCAAAAGGCCAGAGCGGGATGACGATTCGACCAAACTCATCCCGCCCTAGGCTTGCGGCATTCGCAGCACCGGCTTGATGGCGACGCCGGCGGAAGATTCCTGCGCCGCGAGATTGATGTCGGCGAGGTCGTAGAACTTGATCATCTTGCCGATTGGGAATTTGCCCTCGACGACCAAATCAACCAGCTTGGGGATGAATTCTTTCGGAATGCTGTCACCCTGAACGACGCCGCGCACGCTGCGCCCTTGCTGCAGGAACGGCATTTCGAACGACGCCTCGGTGCCACCACGCGCGCTGCCGAGCAATGCGCAAGTTCCGCCCGGCGTCAATGACGCAATGGCATTGCGCAGCGCCTGCGGCACAGCCGATGCCTCGACCGCATAGTGCACGCCGCCTCCGATGGCGTTGCGAAGCTCGGCAACCACATCTGGGCTGGTCGCGGCGTTGATCGTATGGCTGGCGCCAAGCTCGCGCGCCAGCTCCAGGCGGTGATCGTGGATGTCGACGGCCGCGATCGGCGCGCAGCCCAAAATCTTCGCCGCCACCAATGCCGACAGTCCGACCGCGCCGACGCCGAATACTGCGATGCTTTCGCCGACATTCGGCTTGAGCGCGTTGAAGACGGCGCCGGCTCCGGTCTGACCGCTGCAGGCGAGCGGGCCGAGCAGCTCGAGCGGCGCGTCGTTGCGCACCTTGACCGCGTAGCGCTCCTGGGTGAGCGCGAATGTGCCGAATGACGATTGCTGAAAGTACGCGCTGTAAACCGGCGCGCCGTTGCTCGCCAACAGCGTCGAGCCATCGGCGCGCGTGCCTCTATTCTTCAGGGCGCGTGCGTTCAGGCAATAATTGAGTCGGTGACGCCGGCAGTTGGCGCAATCCCCGCACCACGGATAGGACATGATCACGTGGTCGCCCGGCGCGAACTCACGCACGGCGCTACCCACGGCGTGGACGACACCGGAGCCTTCATGACCGAACACCGCCGGAAATTGGCTGACGGCAAAATAGCCGTCGCGACCGTGCAGGTCGGTCTGGCACATGCCACTGGCGACGACCCGGACGATCACTTCGTCGGGCCGCGGCTCGCACAGCTCCAATGTCTCGATGGCGAACGGCGCCGACCGTTCATGGACGACGGCGGCTTTGATCTGCATGGCGACGCTCCAACGCCGCCATAGTAGCCCGGATGGAGCGCAGCGTAATCCGGGAGCGGCGGTGCGGTCGGAAATGCCGCTCCCGGATGGAGCGCAGCGTAATCCGGGGCGGCGGTGCGGCCGGATATGCCGCTCCCGGATTACGCTTCGCTCCATCCGGGCTACGGCCGCTCCATATGCGCGAGCACCGCCGCCGTCGGCCAGCAATCGACCCTCAGGCCGTTGCGCTTCTGGTAGGCCCCGAGCGCGGCGCGGGTCAGCATGCCGGCCTTGCCGTCGATCTTGTCGCGGTAATAGCCGCGCGCGGTGAGGATTTCCTGCATGCGGTCGAGATCGCCGGTCGGCAGTTGCGCGACCTTGCCCCACGGCGTCTCGAACGGCCGCGGATCGCTCATGCGGTCGGCAAGATGACCGACGAACAGCACGTAAAGATCGGAGAAATTATATTCCTTGATGGCGAAATAATTCTTGGTGGCGAGGAACGACGGGCCGTAGAGCCCGGCGGGCTGCAACAACGACGCCGACTCGGCGCGCTCGGCCGCCGACAAGCTGCGGCCGTAGGCCGGCACGAAGCCACGCTTGAGCCACTCGCCGAGCGGCAGCGTGTTGTCGGGAATGCCGATGGTGCAATCCACGTCGGCCGGCGGATGCACCTCGTAGGCCCAGCGCAGGCCGGGCTGCCAGCCCTTGTCGCGCAGTTGCTTGGCGGCCGACGCCAGGGCATCGGGCACCGAATTCCAGATGTCGGCGCGGCCGTCGCCGTCGAAATCGACGGCGTATTTGAGATAGTCCGATGGCAGGAACTGGGTCAGCCCCATGGCGCCGGCCCATGAGCTTGTCATGTCGGCGAGCTTGACGTGGCCCTCGTCGAGAATCTTCAGCGCCAGCAAAAATTCGTTGAGGAATTGATCCTTGCGCTTGCCGAGATAGGCTTGCGTCGCCAAAACGCGAATGGCGTTGCGCTTGTCGCGGGCGCGGCCATAGTCGGTCTCACGACCGAAGATGGCGAGCAGGATGGTTGGCGGCACGCCGAACTGCTGCGCGATGCCGGCAAGCTGGTCGCGATATTGATCGAGAAGCTTGCGCCCCTGCGCGGCGGTGCTCTCGATCGCCGGCTCCTTCAGATAGTCGGCGGGGGTGAGCACGAATTCCGGCTGGCCGCCTTGCGGCTTTTCCGGCCGGCCCGGCAGCACCAGATCGGGCAGCGACAGGTCGGGCTCGAGCCCGCGCGTTGCGTTGTCGAAGGTGGCGCGCGACACGCCGAGCGCTTGCGCCTGCGGCCACAGCGATTGCAGCCAGGACTGGAACGCGGCGTCGGCGCGTGCCGGCTGTACTGAGATCGCGAGGAACAGCACACTGGCGACAATCCAGCGAGACGCCGCCTCCAACACCGTCATGCCCGGGCTTGTGCCGGGCATCCACGTCTCAGGCGCCGCGAAAGCGGCAAGGCGTGGATGGCCGGAACAAGTCCGGCCATGACGCAGAGGAACCCTCATCGCACCGCCAGGATGAACAGGCGCGGGAAGCGCAGCAGCACCTTGCCGTCGTAGCGCGGCTTGTAGGCGCCGACGATCTTCTTGGTGTAGGCGGCGGCGAATTTTTCGCGATCGGTCGCGGAGAGCGGCGACAGGAACGGCTGCAGCGACGAGCCCTTGAACCATTCGGTGATCGCCTGCGGCGACGCCATGACGTGATTGTAGACGGTGTGCCAGATGTCGATGTGGGAGGCGGCCGGCTTGAGCAGGTCGTAATACGCTTCCGGCGTCGGCAGGTGGTCGCGCGCCGCGGCCTTGATCTCGGGGTGGTCGCGCCACGGGCCTTCCTCGCCGACCTCGCGCTGGAAGATCAGCGCCGGCTCGCGGGTGTTGTCGGGCATCTGGATCGCCAGCACCCCGCCCGGCGGCATGCCGTCGAGCAGCCGGCGCATGATCGCCGGATGGTCCGGCAGCCACTGCATCACCGCGTTGCCGAAGATCAGATCGGTTGCCGGATCTGGCTTCCAGGTGGCGATGTCGGCTTCGATGAACTTGCATTGCGGCAGCCGCTGGCGCGCCTGCTTGAGCATGTCGGGCGAGGAATCGAGCCCCATCACCTCGGATTGCGGAAAGCGCTCGACCAGGAGCTCGGTCGAATTGCCCGGCCCGCAGCCGAGATCGACCACGAGCCGCGGCCGCTGCAGCGGCACCTGCGCCACCAGATCGCGCGGCGGCCGGGTGCGTTCATCCTCGAATTTGAGATATTGCCGTGCGCTCCAGTCTTCCATCAGCCACTGCCCTCGGCACCGATTCGTCTCCGGTGCCTCGTCCTAGCAAGCCGATGGCGCAAAATCACGCCCCGGCGGCGCGGGGTGAGGCCGTGTCGTCGGCCGCGCCGGCGGCGCGATGATGGTCGGCCGCGAGCACGAGATAAACCGCAGGAACTACGAACAGCGTGAACAGCGTGCCGATCGCAAGCCCCGAGGCGATGACGACGCCCATCTGGAAGCGCGACACCGCGCCGGCGCCGGTGGCGATGATCAGCGGCACGACGCCGAGCACCATGGCGGCGGTGGTCATCAGGATCGGGCGCAACCGGATGCCGGCGGCCTGCTCGATTGCCTCGCGCTTGCTCAGGCCCTGCTCCTGCTGCAGATGGTTGGCGAACTGCACGATCAAAATGCCGTGCTTCGAGATCAGCCCGATCAGGGTGACCAGGCCGACCTTGGTGTAGATGTTCAGCGACATGCCGCTGAAACCCAGCGCGACGAAGATCAAGGCGCCGGCGATCGACATCGGCACCGATATCAGGATGATGCAGGGATCGCGGAAGCTTTCGAACAAGGCGGCCAGCACCAGGAAGATCATGATCACCGCGAAGGAAATGGTGACGATGAAGCCGCCGCTTTCCTGGATGTATTGCCGGCTCAAGCCGGCATAATCGACCGCGTAGCCCTCGGGCAGCGAACGCGCCGCGAGGTCTTGCAGATATTGCAGCGCGGTGCCCTGCGCCACGCCGGGCATGGTGACGCCCTGGATGGTGGCGCTGTTGAGCTGCTGAAAATGATTGAGCGCTTCCGGCACCGTCTTGGTCGAGATGCTGGCAATGGTGGAGAGCGGCACCAGCGAGCCGTCGGCCGCCTTGATGTAATAGTCGAGCAGTTGCTGCGGATTGAGTCGGAAACGTTGCTGCACCTGGGGGATCACCTTGTAGGAGCGCCCGCTTATGCTGAAGTAATTGACGTAGCCGCCGCCGAGCATCGATGACAGCGCGCTGCCGACGTCGCTCATTTTCAGGCCGAGTTGCGCGGTCTTATCGCGGTCGATGACGATGTCCGATTGCGGATTGTCGAACTTGAGGTCGGAATCGAGGAAGATGAACATGCCGCTCTTCTGCGCTTCCTGCAAAAAGGCCTGCGACACCGTATTCAAGCGCTCGAACGGGTCGGTGCTCACCAGCACGAACTGCACCGGCAGGCCGAAGCTGCCGGGCAGCGCCGGCGGCTGAAATACCGCCGCGCGCACGCCCGCGATCTTGCCGACCTCCTGCTGCACCACCGGCTGCAACTGATTGGTCGTCTTGCTGCGTCGGTCCCACGGCTTGAAGACCATGCCGGCGATGAATTGGCCGGGTACGTCGAGCTGGAACACGTGCTCGGTTTCCGGATGCGAGGCGAAGACGTCGTAGATTTGCTTCGAATAAAGCTGGCGCTGCTGCAGCGTCGAGTTCGGCGCCGCCGTCGACGATGTGACCAGGACGCCCTGGTCTTCGGTCGGCGCAAGCTCGACCGTGGCACTGTTATAGAGAAAAAAGTTGCTGACCAGGACGATGGCGGCAAACAGCAGCGTCACCGGCAGCGTGTTCAGGCTGCCGTGCAGCCAACGTTCGTAGCCGCCGCGCAAACGATGGAAGCTGCGGTCGATGAAGCCGGTCAACCGCGCCTCCCAGCCGCCGTGCTCGGTATCGGGCAGCTTGAGGAGCCGCGAGCACAGCATCGGCGACAATGTCAGCGCGACGATGCCGGATATGGTCACCGCTCCGATCAGCGCAAAGGCAAATTCCGAAAACAACGCTCCGGTCAGGCCGCCCTGGAAGCCGATCGGCACGTAAACCGCCGCCAGCACCACGGTCATGGCGACGATCGGGCCACCGAGCTCGCGGGCCGCCTGGATCGCGGCCGGCATCGGCGCCATGCCCTCTTCGAGATGGCGGCTGACGTTCTCGACCACGATAATAGCGTCGTCGACCACGAGGCCGATGGCGAGGACCAGCGCCAGCAGCGTCAAAAGATTGATGGAGAAGCCGAGCGCCAGCAGCACGATCAACGTGCCGACCAATGACAGCGGGATGGCGATAGTCGGAATGACGGCGGAGCGCATCGAACCGAGGAACAGAAACACCACCACGGTGACGATCACCAGGGCTTCGGCCAGGCTGCGGATCACCTCGTAGATGGCGCTGTGCACGAATTCGGTGGAGTCGTAGACAATCTCGCCGCTGAGCCCGTGCGGCAGCAGCGCCTGGATGTCGGGAAACACCTTGTGGACGCCGGCGACCACGTCGAGCAGGTTGGCCGACGGCGCCACCTGGATGCCGATATAGACCGCCTGCTTGCCGTCGAAACCGACTTCGGATTCGTAATCCTCGGCGCCGAGCGTGACATTGGCGATGTCTTTCAGGCGCACGATGGCGCCGCCGGTCTGCTTGATCACGAGATTGCGGAACTCATTCGCCGAATGCAGGCTCGTGGACGCGGTGAGATTGACCTGCACCATCTGGCCTTTGGTGGTGCCGATGCCGGAAATATAGTCGTTGGCGGTGAGCGCCTGGCTGACGTCGGCCGCGGTCAACCCGAACGCCGCGAGCTTTTGCGGATCGAGCCAGGCGCGCAGCGCGAACACTTTTTGTCCGAGCAGCTCGGCGGTCTGCACGCCGGGCACCGCCTGCAGCTTCGGCTGCACCACGCGGGTCAGGTAATCGGTGATCTGGTTCGGCGCCAAGGTGTCGCTGTTGAAGCCGATATACATGGCGTCGAAGGTCTGGCCGATCTTCACGGTCATGGTCGGCTGCAGCGTGCCGGTCGGTAGCCGGTTGAGCACCGAATTGACCTTGGTGTTGATCTCGGTGAGCGCCTTGTCGGCGTCGTAGTTGAGCCGCAGCGTCACCGTGATGGTGCTGACGCCGCTCTGGCTGACCGAATTCATGTAGTCGATGCCGTTGGCCTGGGCGATGGCGTTCTCCAGCGGCGTGGTGATGAAGCCCGCCACCACGTCGGGGTCGGCGCCATAATAAATCGTGGTGACGACGACGATGGCGTTCTCGGTGCGTGGATATTGCAGGATCGGCAGCACGAAATAGGCGCGGATGCCGAGCACCAGGATCACCAGGCTGACCACCGAGGCCAGCACCGGCCGGCGGATGAAGATGTCGGTGAAATTCATCGCCGCGCCTGCTTTGGCTTGCGCATGATTTTCTCCGAGAACCGGCGTCCACTTTTCGGGATCATGCGTTTTTCTGGTTTGAGCATGATCTTTTCCGAAAACCGGTGTCCACTTTTCGGGATCATGCTCTACCGGTCGAGCGGCACGTTGGGCGCGGCGTCCGCGGTCGGCGCGACCGCGTTGTCGATCAGGATCGTCGAGCCGTTGTGCAGCTTGATCTGGCCCGAGGTGACGACCGTGTCGCCTTCGCTGACGCCTTTGATGACGGCGACCTGGTCGCCGCGGGTGGCGCCGGTGGTGACGAAATTCTGCCGCGCGGTCAGCCGCGTCTTGCCGTCGGCTTCCTTGGAATCGACGATATAAACGGTGTCGCCGTAAGGATTATAGGTGATCGCGGTCTGCGGCAGCGTGATCAGGTTTTCCGGCACGCCGGTCGGTATCTCGACCGTGGCATACATGCCGGGCAACAGCTTGTGGTCCGGGTTCTTCAGCGTGGCGCGGATCTGGACGTTGCGGCTGCTGGCGTCGACCTTCGGATTGATCGCCGAGATCCCGCCCGCAAAGGTCTGGCCCTTGAAGGCGTCGACCCGCACCGTGACCTGCTGGCCGAGCCGCACCTGATCGACCGCTTGCTGCGGCACGAAGAAGTCCATGAAGATCGGATCGAGCGCCTGCAGCGTGACGATCACGGTGCCGGCGGCGAGATATTGGCCGAGATCGACGGCGCGAATGCCGAGATGGCCGGCGAACGGCGCGCGCAGGAATTTCTTGTCGAGGATCGCCTGCTGCTGCGCCACCTGCGCCTTGGCGTTCTTCAGGTTTGCGGCGTCGGTGTCGAGCGTCGCCTGGCTCACCGCCTGGAGCTGGAACTGCTTCTGATCGCGCTGATAGGTGATCTCGTTCAGCTCGGCCACTGCTTTGAGCGAGTCGAGCTTGGCCCTGTCGTCGTCGTCGCGCAGCTTCAGCAGTTCCGCGCCGGCCTCGACGTCGTCGCCGGAATTGAAGGCGATCTCGCCGACGACGCCGGAGACTTCGAGCGACAAGTCGGCGCCCTTGACCGCGCGCAGGCTGCCGACCGCCTCGATCTTCGGCTGCCACGGGCTCACATTCGCCTTGGTCGCCGTGACGGTCTGCGGCGGTTGCGCCATCTGGCTCATGAATTTCTTGATCATGGCCGCCTTGAAGGCCTGGAATCCGAACACCCCGCCGAACACGACGGCGACGGCCGCGAGCATGATCACCATGCGTTTGGTCATTGGCGGACTTCCTTGGCCGCCGGCGTGCCGGGCACGGTGCCGGGCGCAGCGACCGTTGGCGGATCGGGATCCGGCGTGAAGGGATTGGCCGCGACGTCGAGGCGGTTCCACCAACCGCCACCGAGCGCCTGGAACAAAGCCGCGGTGTCGGCGTAGCGGGCGGCCTGCGCCTGCACCACGGCGAGCCGCGCCTGCTGATAGCTGCGCTGCGCGTTGAGCAGCGTGATGTAGTTGATGGCGCCGAGGCGGTATTGGCCGCGGGCGAGATCGAGCGTGTCGGAGGCGGCGCGCAAGGCGGCGCGCTGCGCCTTCAAGGTGGCGGCATCGAGCTGCAGCGCCCGCAACGCGTCGGCGACGTTCTGGAACGCCGCCAGCACCGTCGAGCGATATTGCGCTTCCGCCATGTTGTAGCCGGCCTCGGCGGCGTGTTGCTGGTGCAACAGCGTAAAGCCGTGGAAGATCGGCTGCGTGCCGCTGGCCGCGGCGCTCCAGATCAGGGCGCTCGGCGTGACCAGCGCCGCCGTCGTCGTCGCCGCGTAGCCATAGTCTCCGGTCAGCGTGAACTGCGGTATGCGGTTGGCGATGGCGACGCCGATCTGAGCGCTCGCCTGATGTAACTGCGCTTCCGAAGCGCGCACGTCGGGGCGCTGCTCGACGAGTTGCGACGGCAGGCTCAATGGCAGGTCGCGCGGCAGATGGAATGACGCCGGCGCCAGACGATCGCCGTGAGCGTCATTGGGGAAGCGGCCGATCAAGGCGAGCAGCACATGACGCTGCTGCTCGAGCTGCTTCTGCAGCGGCGGCAGCGTCGCCTGGGTCGTCGCCACTTCCGACTGCTGGGTCAGGACGTCGGTCTTGGCCGCGGCGCCGACGTTGAACTGGCTCTGCACGACGGCAAGCTGGTCGGTCTCCGCCTTGATGATGTCTTGCGTCGCCTCGATCTGGCCGCGCAGCGAAGCCTCCTGCACCGCCGCGGTGACCACGTTCGAGGTCAGGGTCAGGTAGGTCGCCTCGAGCTGGAAGCGCTGATAGTCGGCCTGCGCCGCGGTCGCCTCGATGGCGCGGCGCTGGCCGCCGAATACGTCCGGCGTGTACGAGACGTTCACCGTGGCCTGGAACAGATTGAAGATGAACGGCGAGCCGGCTTCGCCGAACTCCGCCGGCGAAAATTGCTCGCGCGTCGCCGAGGCGTTGGCGTCGAGCTGCGGCATCAGCTTGCCCTCGGCGGCGTAGATGTTTTCCTTGGCCTGCCACAGCGCGGCTTGCGCGGCTTGCAGGCCCGGATTGGCGCGCAGCGCTTCGGCGATCAAGTTGTCGAGCTCCATCGAATGGAACACCTTCCACCACTCGCCGGGGATATCGCGGCCGATCTCGAATTTTTGCGCCGCGCCGCCCGCCACA
Source organism: Xanthobacteraceae bacterium (assembly GCA_030039105.1). Taxonomy (GTDB): domain Bacteria; phylum Pseudomonadota; class Alphaproteobacteria; order Rhizobiales; family Xanthobacteraceae; genus BOG-931. Next base: position 3,719 of record JASHQO010000167.1, on the reverse strand, counting down.
TCGGTCGACACCGTGGTCGCCGGTTTTGGGCCTTCCGGCATATAGCCGGCGACCTCCGGCGCCTGGGGCGGCTTGAAATCCGGGCCGACCGCACAGGCCGACAACGCCAGTAACGACAACGCTGCCGCCGTCGTTTTCGGCGCGTAAGACCGCCCATGCGTCCGTTCGCGCGGGCCGCCGCACCCTGCCGACTGACTGAACCGGACCCGCACGATTTTCACCCTTAACTTTTCGACAATAATTATTTACTATCCAGTTAGTCAATAACAGGCAGCGAGAGAGCTGTGGAGCCCAAGGTGGAATGACCGACCTGGCCGAAGTCCGGACCGACCCGCGCCGCCGCCGCAAGGCCGAGCGGCCCGGCGAGATATTGGAGGCCGCCTTCGTCGAGTTCTCGCGCAACGGCTATGCCAGCACCACCCTCGACCAGATCGCCGAGCGCGCCGGCGTCACCAAGGGCACGATCTACGTCTATTTCGAGAACAAGGAGCACTTGTTCATCTCGATGGTGCGCGAGATTACCAAGGCCGGCTTCGACGCCGTCCACGGCATGTTCGCCACCCACGAAGGCTCGACCGCCGATCTTTTACGCGCCCAGTTCAGCTTCATGTATCAGCATATCGTCGAAGACCGCCGCCGCCGCGAGGTGGTGCGCATGCTGATCGCCGAAGCGCCGCGCTTCCCCGAGCTTGCCGACCGCTACCACCAGGAAATCCTGCGGCCGTGTCTCGACATGCTGCGCCAGGCGCTGCAGCGCGGCATGGATCGCGGCGAATTCCGCAAGTCATCAATCATCAACTCGCCGCAGGTTATTATCGCGCCGCTCGCGCTGGTCGACCTGTGGATGATGATGTTCGACGACCGCCAGCCGCTGGACTTGAAGGCGTATTTCAACGCACACCTTGATCTCGTGCTCAACGGGCTTCTGACAAAGTGAAGATGCCATGACAAAAAATGCCATCATCAATCGGCTTCCCAGCCTCGTGAAACTTGCGGCCGCGGCCACGCTCATGGCGCTGATCGCGGCGCCGCGCGCTGACGCCGCCGCCAAGCAGGCAGGTCCGGCGCGGCCCACCGAAGAGACCGCCGCCCGCGCTGCCGGCGACCCGATCATGGCGATCGTGTCGATCAAGAGCCAGCACGTGACCATCTACGACGCCGACGGCTGGATCATGCGCGCCCCGGTTTCGACCGGCATCAAGGGACGCGAGACCCCGGCCGGGGTCTTCAGCGTGGTCGAGAAGGATAAGGACCACCACTCCAACCTCTATGACGATGCCTGGATGCCGAACATGGAGCGCATCACTTGGTCGGGTATTGCGCTGCATGGCGGGCCGCTGCCGGGCTATGCGGCCTCGCACGGCTGCATCCGCATGCCCTACGATTTTGCCGAGAACCTGTTCGGCAGGACGCAGATCGGCATGCGCGTGATCATTGCGCCGGACGACGTCGAGCCGGTCGATTTTTCCGATCCGAAACTGTTCGTGCCGAACGCGGACGCGCTGGCGGCCGCGCCGGCGCACGCCGAAACCCTCGCCCGTGAGGCGGCCGATGCCGCCCAGGCGGCCGACGATGCGAAAAAAGCCGCAACCGCTGCGGCGCGCGATGCGGCGGCGGCTCCGGCCGCCGTGCGCAAGCTGGAATATCTCAAAGCCCGCGCCGACGCCGAGTTCGCCTTCGCCGAGAAGGTGCTCGCCGCCGCCAGGACCGACCAGGACAAGGCGCGGGCCCAGGACTTGCAGCAGAAGGCGAGCGCCAAGGCCGCGGATCTCGGCACTCAGTTCGACACCGCCAAAGCCGACGCCAAGGCGAAGCTCGACGCCGCCGCGGCGGCGCAGGCCGCCCTTAAGGCAGCCGAGGCCAAGAAGGCCGACACCGCCGCAGCGGCGCGCGACGCCAAGCTCGCTACGGAACCGGTCGCGGTGTTCATCAGCCGCAAGACGCAGCGGCTCTATGTGCGTCGCGGCTTTGCCGCCACGATCGAAATCCCGATCGCGATCCGCGACCCCGACAAGCCCATCGGCACACATATCTTCACGGCAGTGGCGCGCAACGACAACGGCGGCCTGCGCTGGACCGAAGTCACGATCGACAACGGCGACGACGCCAAGGACGCGCTCGACCGCATCGACATCCCCAAGGACGTGCTCGACCGCATCGCGCCGACCGCATCGCCGCGATCCTCGCTCATCATCTCCGACGAGCCGCCGAACCGCGAGCAGAACTACCGCACCGAGTTCGTGGTGGTGCTGAACAACCAGCCGCAGGGCGGCCTCGCCATCCGCCGGCCCGCCAGCGACATCGTCGCCGACCGCAGCGACTGGTACGGCTTCGGCTTCGGTTACAATTATCCGCCACGCCAGTACGGCAGTTACGGGCGCCAATACGGCGGCCCGTCCTATTACCCGCAGCGCGGCTGGTGGTGAAACCGCGCTACCGGTAGCCCGGATGAGCCGACGGGTCCGGCCGGAAGTAGCCGGCCCGATGACAGGCTCAGCGATATCCGGGGAACGATCTGCCGGCTTGAGCACTGAACTCCGGATGTCGCTTCGCTCATCCGGGCTACTTCTTCTTCACTTTGCTCTGATTGCGATCGACCGCGGCGCGGACAAGATTTTTCAGCGCGCGCTCGTCGATCTTGTCGCCCTCACGAATATCGATCGCGCGTCGCACATTGCCTTCGAGGCTTGAGTTGAACAGTCCTGACGGGTCCGGCAACGCGGCGCCATTGGCAAAGGTCAGCTTCACGACCGCCTTGTAGGTCTCGCCGGTGCAGACGATGCCGGCATGCTCCCACACCGGAACCCCACGCCACTTCCACGTCTCGACCGCCTCGGGATCGGCCGCTTTGATGAGCGCCCGAACCCGCGCCAGCGTCGCGCCGCGCCAGTCGCCGAGCTCCTTGATTTTCCCGTCGATCAGCTTGGCGGGAGAGGCTGCACCTTTTGCTGCCTTCGTGCTGCTCTTGCTTTTCTTCATGGGACGTCCTTTGGACCATGACGTCCGCTCTTAAGCAACGCCTCATCCGCTGCGCCACTTGGCAACATATGGCAGCGCGAACAAATACCAGGCCGTCAACAACAGCAGGCCGAGCGGCCGGATATGTGTCCCCTGGTATCGCTGAGCCTGTCATCGGGCCGACCCCACTTCGGGCCGGACCCGTTGGCTCATCCGGGCTACGATGGCTGCTCTGCCTCTGCGGCCGTTGCATAGCTCCACGCCCAGGGGCATCATTGCCGAAATTCGATTGCCAAGGCGGCATCCATCCGCCCTCAGGGAGCGACTCCCATGCACGACATCGTCATTCGCGGCGGCACCATCATCGATGGCACCGGCAAAGCGCCGTTCTCGGGCGACGTTGCGATCGAAGGCGGCCGCATCGCCGCGGTCGGCGGCAAGCAGGGCCCCGGCAAGCGCGAGATCGACGCGTCGGGCCTGATCGTCACGCCCGGCTGGGTCGACGCGCATACCCATTATGACGGCCAGGCGATGTGGGACCCGCTGCTGACGCCGTCGTGCTGGCACGGCGTCACCACCGTGATCTTCGGCAATTGCGGCGTCGGCTTCGCGCCGGTGAAGAAGGAGCACCGCGGCGCACTGATGGACCTGATGGAAGGCGTCGAGGAAATCCCCAACCCCGTGCTGGCCGCCGGCCTGAGCTGGGAGTGGGAGACGTTTCCGCAGTTCATGGACGAGCTCGAGCGCCGGCCACGCGCCAT
>JASHQO010000166.1 GCA_030039105.1 Xanthobacteraceae bacterium | reverse complement strand
CAACAGGCTGGACCGAGCGCGGCGGCGCCGGCACCGCTCGCTTCATCAGTCGACGACAGCGACGTGGTCTCGAGACGCCGGTGCGATGCGCGGCTTGCGCATCAGCAGCAGCAGGAGCACCGGCGGCAGCGCCACCAGCAGCATAAGCTTGAAGTCGTCCATATAGGCGATGATCGAGGCTTGCCGCGTAATCTCGGTGTTGAGCGCGTCCAAGCCCGGATGCGCGGCCGTGTTCCACAGCAGATAGGCGCCGCCGGTCTGCAACGCGCGATTGAACGGCGTCACCCGCTCGGCGAGTTGGGCGTGCACGATCTGGGTATTCTGCGCGAGCAGGAACGAGGCGACCGAGACGCCGATGGAGCTGCCGACATTGCGCACCAGGCTGAACAGCGCAGTGCCGTCGGTGCGCAGGTCGGCCGGCAAGGTGCCGAACGCGATCACCTGCAGCGGCGTGAATACGAGACCAAGGCCGGCGCCTTGCAGCATGGTGGTGTAGGCGAGCGACCAGGCATCGATGTCCGGGGTCCACCCCACCATCTCGCGCGCCGATTCGGCCAGCATGACGAAGCCGATCAGCATCATCAGCCGCGGATCCATGCGACTGGACAGACGGCCGGCGACCAGCATGGCGACCATGGTGCCGAGCCCGCGCGGCGCCATCAGCCAGCCGGCCTGTGCTACCGAGTAGTTGCCGAGCGTCTGCAGATAGGGCGCCAACAGCGCCGAGCTCGCCAGCAGCACCATGCCGATGGAAAACATCACGAGCAGGCCGGCGCTGAAGTTGAGGTCGCGGAAGATGCGCGGCGGGATGAACGGCTTTTTCGTTGTCGCGGTGTGGACGAAGAACAGATAGAAGCCGAGCACCGCCAACGCCGCCTCGATGACGATCTCCATCGAGCTGAACCAGTCCTGCAGCTCACCGCGGTCGAGCATGAGCTGCAAGGCTGCGAGGCCGAGGCTGAGCGCGCCAAATCCGATCCAGTCGAATCGCAAGGTCGCGTTGCGACTGCGGTCTTTGAGAAAGATGATCAGGCCGGCGATGCCAAGGATGCCGAACGGCAGGTTGATGAAGAACACCCAGCGCCAGTCGTAAACGTCGGTCAGATAGCCGCCGAGCGTCGGGCCGATCACCGGCCCGACCATCACGCCGACGCCCCACAAAGCCATGGCCTGGCCGCGTTTCTCCAAAGGGTAGAGATCGAGCATCGTGGCCTGCGACAGCGGCACCAGGCCGGCGCCGAACGCGCCTTGGAGCAGCCGGAACAGCACCATCTGGTTGAGGTTGTTGGCCAGCCCGCACAGCATGGAGGCGACGGTAAAGCCGGTCAGGCAGGTCACGAACAACGTCTTGCGGCCGTAACGCGCCGACAGCCAACCGACCGGCGCGGTCATGATCGCGGCGGCGATAATGTACGACGTCAGCACCCAGGTGATTTGATCGGGCGCGGCACCGAACGTGCCTTGCATATAAGGCAGCGCCACATTGGCGATCGTGGTGTCGAGCGCCTGCATCAATGTCGCCAGCACCGTGCACGCAGTGACGAGACCGCGATGCGACGATTCGGGGGATTGGACGGCTGCGCTTGTCGCCATGGCGTGGCGCCCTGCGGTTAGAAAAACTCGGACAGCGTGCGGCGATGGCCGGTGTCGATTTCGGCCGTGACGCTCATGCCGGCGCGCAACTGGAGCTTCTCCGACTTCGGGTCGATGCGAACCCGCACCGGAATGCGCTGGCCGACCTTGACCCAATTGCCGCTCGAATTCTGCGCCGGCAGGATGGAAAATTCCGAGCCGGCGGCCGGCGCGATGCTTTCCACGGTGCCGGACCAGACGTGGCCCGGATAGGTGTCGACCCAGACCTTCACCTTGTCGCCTATCTTCACGTGGGTGAGATCGGTTTCCTTCATATTGGCGTCGACCCAGACGTCGCTGGTCGACACAAGGGCGACGGCGCCGGTGTTGGTCAGGGCTGCGGTTTGCGCCACCAGGTAGGTGCCGGGCTGCAGCGCATCGACCTGGGTCGCCACGCCGTCGAACGGCGCGCGCACCACGGTATGATCGAGTTGACGCTGCGCCTCGTCGACCTGGGCCTTGGCCTGCAGGTATTGCGGGTGCTGGGCAATCTCGAAATTCGGATTGCCGCCGAGCCGGGCGAGCTGGACTTCCGACAATTTGCGCAGTGAATCGAGCTTGCGCTTGTCGCCCTCGAGGGTGAAGCGTGCCTGATCGTAGGTGGATTGGGCGACGGCGTTGGTCTTGAGCAGCGCAGCGTCGCGGTCGAAGGTGGTCTGATCGAGATCGACCAGGGATTGCTCCGCGGCGATGTCCTGCTGCATCCGGGCGTAGTCTTCCTTCATCGCCTGCAGCGACAGCGCCGTCTGCGCCAGATTGGCCTTGGCGTTGTCGAGCGCGATCTGGAATTGCCGCGGATCGACCCGGAACAGCACATCGCCGGCCTTGACCTGCTGGCCTTCGTGCACGTCGACCTCGCTGACAATGCCGGAAATATCGGTCGAGACCATCAGCTTGGCGGCATGCACATAGGCGTCGTCGGTCGACACGTAACGGCCGCCCATCATGTAGAGCACGAGGCCGACGACTGCGGCGGCGATCGGCACGATAACGAGCAGAATGAATCGGGTGCGCCGGCGCAGCGCATTGCGCACACCGGAGAGCGACGCGGCACGCGGCTTGGCCGGCTGCAGGCTCGGCGCGAGCTTGAGGACGGGCTCAGCCATAGCGTTGCCCTTCTGCCGCGGCAGGGGCACTGCGCTGCGCAATCGCCTGGCGCAAATTCTCCTTCACCACCGCCAGCTCGCCGACGATCCGTTCGACGCTCTCGCGCGACACGCCGGCAAGGGTCACGTTCATCATGTCCTCGCCGAGCTCACCGAGCCGTTCCAGCAGCGGCCGCGCCGCCGCCGTCAGGAACAGCCGCTTGGCGCGACGATCGTTGGGGTCGGAGCGGCGCTCGATCAAACCGTTGTCGCAGAGCCGGTCGAGCAGGCGGGTCAGCGTAATGGGCTGCAGATCGAGCATTTCGGCGAGTTCCGACTGCTTGAGCCCCTCGAAGCGGTCGAGGCGAACCAAGACCGCCCACTGCGCCCGTGTGGCCCCAAATTGACCTGCTTTGTGGTCCGCGTAGGTCTTGAGCATGCGGGCTACATCATTGATTATGAATGCAAATTCTCGATTCAGCGAACGCGGTAGCATGGCGCTCTCCAGCCCAATGGTCTTATGCCTGCTTAAGAAGCGTGCACCTATTATATGCACACTTATGATATTGTCCAGCTTATTTAGTCAGGTCAGCGCTGCAGAAAAAGCCTCACGCCAAGCCGAGGTCGGCAAAGGCCGCGCTGTGATGATCGGCCGCCGACTGGGCGAAACAGCAGAACACGACACGCACTATGCCGCGCGGCGAGGCCGCCAATTCCGCCGCGACCGTCCCGACCGCGATGCGTGCGGCTTGGTCGGGCGGAAAGCGGTAAACCCCGGTCGAGATGGCAGGAAAGGCGATCGAGGTCACCCGGTTCGCCGCGGCGAGATCGAGCGCGCGGCGATAGCAGGACGCCAACTGGTCGTGCTCGCCCGCACCGCCGCCGTTCCACACCGGGCCGACGGCGTGGATGACGTGCTTCGCCGGCAACCGATAGCCGCGGGTGATCTTCGCGGCGCCGGTGGCGCAGCCGCCTAGCGTTCGGCATTCGGCGAGCAATTCCGGCCCTGCGGCGCGATGGATCGCGCCGTCGACGCCGCCGCCACCGAGCAGCGAACGGTTCGCGGCGTTGACGATGGCGTCGACCGCAAGCGTGGTGATGTCGGCAACGCAGATCTCGAGCCGTGCGGCGCCGACTTCGGCAATCAGCGATGCTGGGACGTCCGGCATAATGGCAAGTGTATCACGCCCACTCGGCCCGCGCTTCCGCCCGCAAGTCCACCGTGCTCTTGACTCCGATGTCGCCGAAATGCTCGTCCATGAAGCGCCGCGCGGCGCGCTTGCCGCTGAGCCGCAGCATTTCGAAGAAGTCATAATCGGTCGAGAGCTTGCTGAAGGAATCGAAGTGCGTGCCGAAGCGGTCGAGCACGATGCGGTGCACGTTGATGCGCCGGTATTGTCCGGGCCCGATGCCGCGCGGCAGCTTGCCCTGATCAATCAGCCGGGCGACGAAGTCGATGGCGCGGTATTCGCTGACCAGCGAAGAATTGAAGGTGATTTCGTTGATGCGGTTCATGATCTGGCTCGACGACGTCGGCGTCTCTTGCCGCACCAACGGATTGATCTGCACCACCAGGACGTCCTCGGTCGTGGTGCTGCCGAAGAACGGAAAGATCACCGGGTTGCCGAGATAGCCGCCGTCCCAGTAGGGCACGCCGTCGATCTCGACGGCGCGGAACAGGAGCGGCAGGCAGGCGGACGCCATCACGGCATCGGCCGAAATCTTGTCGCGCGCGAAGATGCGCACATGGCCGGTCTGCACATTGGTCGCCGAGACGAAGATCTGCAGGTCGGTGTTGGCACGCAGCTTGTCGAAATCGACGAACCGCTCGATCAGGTCCTTCAACGGATTGATGTTCAGCGGATTGACGTCATAGGGCGAAAAATAGCGGGACAGCGCATCGAACCAGGCCTGCACCGGCGTGCCTTCGATCGGTGTGAACGAGAGCAGGCGCTCGGTGACCGCACGCTGCAGGGCGGACAGGTTGCCGGCGCTGCTGACCGCGCGCCAGAAGTCGGCAAGCCGTTTTTGCGCCTCCTCGCGACCGCCACGCGTCAGGCCGTCGGCCAGCATTACCGCATTGACCGCTCCCGCGGATGTCCCGGAAATCCCTTCGATGATGAGCCGATCGTCGGTGAGCAACTGCTCCAGCACGCCCCACGTGAACGCGCCGTGCGCGCCGCCGCCCTGCAGCGCCAGGTTGACGCGCTTGGCTTTTGTCGAGGCGTTTTGTTGCGTCGCGCGGCCGGGCAGCAGCGACGAAAGAATATTTTTCATGCTGCCGCGCCCGGTTGTCGCCTATTCCGCGGTCCAGCCACCGTCGATCGAGAGATTGGCGCCGGTGATTGCCTTCGCCGCATCGGAGCAAAGATAGACCGCGAGGCTCGCCACCTCGTCGACGGTGACGAATTCCTTGGTCGGCTGCGCGGCAAGCAGCACGTCGCGCTTGACCTGCTCGGCCGTCATGTTGCGCGCCTTCATGGTGTCGGGAATTTGCCTCTCGACCAGCGGCGTCCACACGTAGCCGGGGCTGATGCAGTTGCAGGTGATGCCGAAGGTGGCGACTTCGAGCGCGACGGTCTTGGTCAGGCCGGCGATGCCGTGTTTCGCCGACACATAGGCGACCTTGAACGGCGACGCGACCAGCGAATGGGCCGACGCCGTCGAGATAATGCGGCCCCACTTGCGCGCCTTCATGCCCGGTATCGCGGCGCGCACCGCATGGAACGCCGCCGACAGGTTGATGGCGATAATCTGATTCCATTTCTCGATCGGGAATTCCTCGATCGGCGCGACGTGCTGGATGCCGGCATTATTGACCAGCACGTCGAGCGACCCGAAGGTCTTCTCGCTGGCCTTCACCATGTCGGCAATCTCTTCGGGCTTGGTCATGTCGGCGGCCGAATAGATCGCCTTGACGCCAAACTCCTTCTCGATGCCGCCGCGCTCCTTCTCGATCGCCGCGGCATCGCCAAAACCGTTGAGGGTGACGTTGGCGCCCTGCGCTGCCATCGCCCGGGCGATAGCGAGGCCGATGCCCGAGGTCGAGCCGGTGACGAGCGCGGACTTTCCTTTCAGCATGACGATCCCCAATTCAATGTGAGGCCTGCGGTCCTGAACTATCGTGCCCCGGCGAAATGTGGGGCGGTTCTTGTTGCAGTGCAACATAAATATCCGGGCCAGCGTCACGTTTTCGCGACCCGGTTCAATCCGCTACGATGGAGTAAGGCTCGGCAGCCGAAAAGCAGGCTCAGCCACCGCGATGACCGAGGCATGACCACCATGGCGCGCGCGATTTTCCCAGCGCCCGATCACGACCATGAGCGTTGCGCCAGCACGGCCATCGCCCACGCCGAAGCGCAATGCGCCGCCCGGGCGCAGCGACTGACGCCGATCCGCCGTCAGGTGCTGGAGGCTTTGCTTGCCAGCCACAAGCCGCTCGGCGCCTACGAGATCATCGAACGCATCGCCGGCGATACGCGCCCGGCCCCAATCACGATCTATCGCGCGCTCGATTTTTTGCGCGATAACGGCTTCGTCCATCGCATCGCCAGCCGCAACGCCTTCGTGGCCTGCGTGCATAATCACGCCGACGACGACCTCGTCGTATTCCTGATCTGCGAGCGCTGCGGCGCAGTGGGCGAGGCGCCCGGCGCCGGCGTTGCCGAAGCGCTGAAAGCGTCGTCGCGCACCGCGGGATTTTCGGCGAAGAGTCCCTTGATCGAGATCGCCGGCATTTGCTCGCACTGCCGCGAGCGTTGATGTCTTTGCAATTGAACTGAGCCCGTGCCCTCTGCCCCATCGTCCCGCCCGCTCGACGCGCTTGCCATCATCGTCACCGTCGGGCTCTGCCTGAGCTGGGGCTTCAACAATGTTTCGATCAAGCTCGCGCTCCACGACATTCCGCCGCTCACCCAATCGGCGGCGCGTTCGGCCATCGCCACCGTGGCGGTCTTTGCCTGGACCCAATGCCGCGGCATTGCGCTGTTCAAGCGCGACGGCACATTGGCGGCGGGACTTTTGGCCGGCGTCCTGTTCGCGCTCGAATTCCTGCTGATCTATCGCGGACTGGTATGGACGACGGCCACGCGCGGCGTGCTGTTTCTTTATCTCGCGCCGTTTTTCGTCGTGATCGGTTCGCGCTGGCTGGTGCCCGGTGACCATTTCTCCGGGTCGCAGTGGCTCGGCCTGTCGCTGTCGTTCGTCGGCATCGTCATCGCCTTCGGACTGCCGACACCGGCGACCGACCCGCACCAACTGCTCGGCGACCTCATGTTCGTCGGCGCCGGCGCCGCCTGGGCCGCAACTACGCTCGCCATCAAGGCGAGTGCGCTCAATCGCGCCAGTCCCGAGAAGACGTTGCTATATCAGCTCGTGGTTTCGGTGCCGTTGCTTGGCGCCGGTGCCTTGATCTTCGGCGAGCGCATGGACCACATGCCGTCGGCCGTCGCCGTCGGCGCCTTCGCCTATCAGACGCTTTATGTGGTGAGCATCACCTTCGCGGTCTGGTTTGCCCTGATTGTGCGCTATTCGACGGCGCGGCTGTCGGTGTTTACGTTCTTGTCGCCGCTTTTTGGCGTGGCGGCCGGCCATCTGATCTTGAACGAGCCGCTGACGCCTGCTTTCGCGCTTGCGGTCGCTTTGGTCGCCGGCGGCATCCTCCTCGTCAATCGGCCCCGATGATCGAATTCGCAAGGCGTGCTGACGAAACAGAGGCAACGCCTACCCCGCAGCCAGCCGCCATCGGCTTGGCCGGGCACCGAAACTTAAGCCGCATCGGGTTTGATCACATTCACAGCGGGCCGCGCCTCCCTGGGAGTCGCGCCGGGCGGCGTAAACCCTGACGTAATTTCTCGTATACATACAGGCTGCCGGCGGAGGGCCGGCGCGGCCACCGCCTCGTCAAGCGGCCCCATTGACGCTATATCGAGGGCGTCCGTTGCCTCGCCGTTTTGCCGCTGGGCCCCACGAGAACGCCTAAGGATTTGAAAATGATGGAATTTCCCGGTCCCGCCCCGCGCCACCGAACCGTCGGCGTCAAGGTCGGCAAGGTGACGGTCGGCGGCGGCGCACCCATCGTGGTGCAGTCGATGACCAATACCGACACGGCCGACGCCGAGGCCACGGCGCGGCAGGTGGCCGCGCTGGCGCGGGCCGGTTCCGAAATCGTCCGCATCACTGTCGACCGCGACGAAGCCGCCGCGGCCGTGCCGCATATCAAGGAGCGGCTCCTGAAAATGAACGTCGACGTGCCGATCGTCGGCGACTTCCACTATATCGGCCACAAGCTCCTGGCCGATCATCCCGCCTGCGCCGAAGCGCTCGACAAATACCGCATCAATCCCGGCAACGTCGGCTTCAAGGAGAAGAAGGACCGGCAATTCGGCGCCATCGTCGAAACCGCGATCAAGCATGGCAAACCGGTGCGCATCGGCGCCAATTGGGGCTCGCTCGATCAGGAGTTGCTGACCCACTTGATGGACGAGAATGCGAAGTCCAACCATCCGGTCGATGCCCGCGACGTCACCCGCGAAGCCATGGTGCAGTCGGCGGTCCTGTCGGCGCAGCGCGCCGAGGAGATCGGCCTGCCGAAAGACCACATCATTCTGTCCGCGAAGGTCTCCGCCGTACAGGATCTGATCGGCGTGTACGGCGAGTTGGCGCAGCGTTGCGATTACGCGCTTCACCTCGGCCTCACCGAAGCCGGCATGGGCTCCAAGGGCATCGTCGCGTCGTCGGCCGCCATGGGCGTGCTGCTGCAGCAAGGCATCGGCGATACCATCCGCATCTCGTTGACGCCGGAGCCGAACGGCGACCGGACATTGGAGGTGAAAGTCGCCCAGGAGCTGTTGCAGACCTTGGGGCTACGCACCTTCGTGCCACTGGTCGCCGCCTGCCCCGGCTGCGGTCGCACCACATCGACCACGTTCCAGGAGCTCGCCGCCAGCATCCAGGGCTTCATTCGCGAATCGATGCCGCAATGGAAAACGCGCTATCCGGGCGTCGAAGGCCTCAACGTCGCGGTGATGGGCTGCATCGTCAACGGCCCGGGCGAATCCAAGCACGCCGACATCGGCATCTCGCTGCCCGGCACCGGCGAGCAGCCGACGGCTCCGGTCTTCATCGACGGCAAGAAGGCCGTGACCTTGCGCGGCCCGACGCTCGCCGCCGATTTCCAGAAGATCGTGATCGACTACATCGAGCGGCGCTTCGGCCAGGGCGTCCGGCAGACCGCGGCGGAGTGACGTCCGACAACGGATGACGCGCCATGCGCCGCATCTCGTCGGGCTGGACGTTCTTTTATAAGCGGGTCTTTCCGGTCATCTGGTTCGGCTTCCTCGCGGTGTTTCTGGCCATTTCCTTCTTCCAGATTCCGCAGTGGAACCGGGCTGCGCTGCCATTTCTGATTATGCCGATCATCATGATGGGCTTCGGCTACTATTTCATGCAGAAGTTCGTTTTCGACCTCGCCGACGAAGTCTGGGAGGATGGCGATAGCTTGGTGGTGAAAAACCGCGATCGGCAGGAACGCATCGATCTGGCCGACATCAAAAACGTCAACTACAGCGCCTTAACCAGCCCGCCCCGCGTAACGCTGTCATTGCGCCGGCCGACGATTTTCGGCGACCAGGTTGCATTCTGCGCGCCGGTGCGCGTGGTGCCGTTCGCGACAAGCCCACTCATCAACGATCTGATCGACCGCGTCGACGATGCGCGCGAGCGGCGAAAGTAACTGTAGCCCGCGGCCCTACGTCTCTGCCGCCTCTCGGCTGCGATGGGCGCGTCTCACCATGAGGTGTAGGAGATCACAGGTTCGGCGCATTGACCCGCACCTAAAGTTCAAACACCAAGTTTGAGCTTTCGGCATTCAAAGTTTGATCGAGTCGTCGCACTTCGACAGCCAAATGCCCATCAGCTAGAAAATCTGGCGGCACATTTCCATCCCGCGTCATACACCACATTCTTACAGCCTCGCTTGATGAGGAAATTAGCGGCGCATCTCTCGGATGGGTCCATAGCCTTCATTCAATTATCAACTGCAACCTCGTTTTACTATAAGCCCGACTCCTCGCTCAGCTTGCGCCCGCAGCTTCGCTTAAAATCCAAGCTCGCTATGCGAACCGAGCCGCACCAGATCGAGATACGTCTCGTCCGGCTTCCGATAGATGAGTATAAGATCGGGCCGTACATGACAGTCACGGTGATCGCGCCATTCGCCTGATAATGGATGATCGAAATTGCGGCGCGGCGGCGGCGTATCTGATGCAAGCAGCCGTATAATCTCGGTCAATTCGGCATCAAGCGCCTTGCCATGTCGACCGGCTTTTTCGCGCTTGTAATCCCGCTTGAACCGATTGGTGTACCTAATCGTCCTCATTCAGGCTCGCCACGAGCTCATCGGGAGAGCCGGCGGTAATGACTTCGCCGCGACGTGCGGCTTTCATGGCTTCGACCGTCTCGTCATTGGGGACAAGCGGCTCGAAGGGCAGCGCCTTTTCCTTAGCAATGCGCACCATCAAAAGACGGAACGCATCTGATACAGTCAGACCCATAGCACCCAGGACGGCCGCAGCTTCATTCTTGATGCGTTCGTCAATACGAGCGCGAACTACTGCATTTTCCGTCATAGCGGTTTCCTCTGGGCTACAATGTAGCTCAGAACTGTCCAATATCAAGTATCCACACGCAAAAGGCTACGTCGCCGCCCGCCGGTTACGCAACCGGCGCCAGATCGACCCGCACGATGTCGAGATTGCCGCGCAGCGGCGGGAAGCGGCTGAGCACCAGCGGGTCGTGGCCGGGAATGATGCGGTCGCGATCTCCGGCTAGGTCTTCGACTTTGCGGAACGCTTCCAGCGCAGCCATGACGTTCGTGGGCGGAAACGGATTCTGCTCGGCGAGATTCTGCCAGTAGTGCACCGCGTCGCTCGCCAGCACCACGGCGCCGCGCGCGGTGTTGACGCGCACGATCTGCAGGCCGCCGGTATGGCCGCCGACCAGATGCACGGTGACGCCGGGCGCCACGGTGCCCTCGCCATCGTGGAACGTGACGCGGCCGGCATAGAGGTTTTTCACCAGCGCCACCACGTCGTCGACCTCGGATTGGCGACGGAACCATTTGTGGCAGATGCAGCGGCCGGTGGCCTGCGCCATCTCGCGGTCCTGGATGTGGAACGTGGCGTTGGCGAACAAATCCATGTTGCCGGAATGATCCCAATGCAGGTGCGTGATGACGACGTCGCCCACCGTCGCCGGATCGACGCCGGCCTGGGCCAGCGCCTCGGCCGGCGCATGCACGAACTGGCGATTGCGCCGGCTCGAAGCGGCCGAGGAAAATCCGGTATCGACCACGACGGTGCGGCCCTCGCCGCGGATCACCCAGATATAGAAATCCATCGGCATCGGCCCGTCATGGCCGTCGGACATGATGAAATTCTGGCTCGCCGGCCGCGCGCTCGATGTGCCGTAGCGCACGGCGAGAATTTCATAACGTGGCAGCTCTGCGGTCATTGGCGATCCATCGGCGGGGACCGATTAGAGTGGCCGCGCGCAACCCGTGTCAATCCAGCCATGCGAGGCGGTGAGCCGGATTGACCAATCTCCCGGCGCGGCTACGCTTGCTGCGGGGGATGGGAGCGTACGATGGAAGCAACTGCAACGCGTGCCGAAGCTGCAGCGCGCGTCCTCAATGGCGCCGGCATCATTGCGGCGATCAAGGCGAGCGGCATCGAATACATTCTTTCGGTACCCGACATCGTCACCAGCGCCGGCCTGTTGGCGCCGATCGCCAAGGACAAGGATCTGCGCCTCATTCGCGTCTGCAAGGAAGACGAATGCATCGGCATCGCCACCGGCCTTGCCTATAGCGGCAAACGCGCGCTGACCCTCATCCAGCACACCGGCTTTCTCGACTCGATCAACGCCATTCGCGGCGTCGCCGTCGAGTACAAGCAGCCGATCTGCATGATGATCGGCCTATTGCAGCACGACCCGGAGAAGGCGCCGAGGCAATCGCCGCGTTACGGCGTGCGCATCGTCGAGCCGATCCTCGACGACATGGGCATCGCCCATCATCTGCTCAGCGTCGATACCGATATCGCGCAAATCAAGCCGGCGATCGACAAGGCCTATGCCGAGTCGCATCCCGTGGCGTTGCTGATCGGGCGGAGTCCCAAACAGTCATGATGAAGCGCGACCAATGTTTCCGCATCCTGGCACGGCACGTCACCGACCAGGCGGTGGTGGCGACCTATAGCTCGGCCGTCGATTGGGTCGAGGTCAGCCCGCGGCCGCTCAACTATCTGTCGATCGGCGCCATGGGCCTCGACTCATCGCACGGCCTGGGCCTCGCGCTCGGCCGCCCCGACAAGCGCGTCGTCGTGCTGCAGGGCGACGGCAGCCTTCTGATGAACCTCGGCAGCCTGGTGACGATCGCGGCCGCAGCGCCAAAAAACCTCGTTCACTTCGTCGCCCACAACGACACCTACGAGGCCAACGGCGGCCATCCGATTCCAAATCCGAAGGTTGATTTCGCCGCCATGGCAAAGTCGGCGGGCTACAAGGCCACTTACGACTTTTCCGACCTGCGCATGTTCGAGCAGCAAATCGGCCACGTGCTCGAACAGCAAGGACCGGTGTTCGCCACGCTCCACGTCGAGCCGTCGAAGCCGCTCAAATACGATTACGAGAGCCTGTACGATCCGGCCAAGCGCAAGGCGTTCAGGGAGCTGTGGCAGGCGCGCTGAGACTTGCTCGCGTTTCCCGGGCGCAGCGCAGCACCCCCACCCTGCCCTCCCCCGCAAGCGGGGGAGGGATTGGGAGGGGGCTGCGCTGCAGAACCGGGATCGTTTCAAGCTCGGAGACTTTTGCGATCCCGGATCAGCGGTGCACCACTTCGTGCTGCACCGCATTCGGGAAACAAGCTCAGTGCTTCCCCGCTCAAGGCCGGCACTCAGGACAGACGATGACCAGCGATACCAAGACCCCCAAAGCCGATCCCGCTCCAAAGAGTGAGGCCGCCACGAAAG
Organism: Xanthobacteraceae bacterium; assembly: GCA_030039105.1. Taxonomy (GTDB): domain Bacteria; phylum Pseudomonadota; class Alphaproteobacteria; order Rhizobiales; family Xanthobacteraceae; genus BOG-931. Next base: position 1,613 of record JASHQO010000166.1, on the reverse strand, counting down.
ATAAAAGCACGTCAGGCGAAGCCGCAGCCAAGACCGCGAGCAGCGAGGCCTCCGGCGCGGCCCCCGCAGGCTACAGCCGGGGCGAAGGCCAGAAACCGGTCAGCGCCGCCTACAGGGAAAACTGGAACGCGATCTTCGCAAAGAAAAAGAAAAGGCGATAAGGCTCCGGCATTCTTATTTGAAGTGCCGATAGCGGCTGTCTGTCTAAACCGCGTTGTGGGTTTGATGATTCCAGAAGCCGTCATGGCCGGGCTTGTCCCGGCTATCCACGTCTTTGAACTAGCGCCGAACAAGACGTGGATGCCCGGCACGAGGCCGGGCATGATGGTTTAGTGTCAGTGCTTGTTCTGCAACCGTTGCGCCAGGTCGTCGAGCTGATCGAGATTGCGATAGCGGATGCTGACGACACCGCTTTCGCCGCGATGGTCGATGCTGACGACCAGGCCCAGCGCGTCGGACAAGCGCTTTTCCATGGCCAGCGTGTCGGCGCCCTTGTGGGCCGATGATTTGGGCGCTTTCGCCGGCGATTTTCCGGCACCGCTTGCGATCGCGCGCACGATCTCTTCGACCTGACGCACGTTGAGACCACGCGTGACGATCTCCTCCGCCAGGCGCTCGGCATCGTGATGGCCCACGAGCGCGCGGGCGTGACCGGCGCTCAGACGGCCGGACCGGATGTGCTCCTTGACCCCGTCGGGCAGCGTCTGCAGCCGCAGCGCGTTGGCGACATGGCTGCGGCTCTTGCCGACGATCTTGGCGACGTCGTCCTGGCTGTGGGCGAAATCGCGGATCAGCGCGCGATAGCCTTCCGCCTCTTCGAGCGGATTGAGATCGGCGCGCTGCACGTTCTCGACGATCGCGAGCTGCAGCGCCTCTTCGTCGCTCGCCTCGACGATGACGACGGGCACCTCATGCAGACCGGCACGTTGCGCCGCGCGCCAGCGCCGTTCGCCGGCGATGATCTCATAAGCGTCGGGCACGCCGCGCACCGGCCGCGCCACGATGGGCTGGATGATGCCGCGCTCGCGCAGCGAGGTGGTCAGCTCGTCGAGCTCGGCATTGGTGAACATGCGCCGCGGATTGCGCGCGTTCGGCCGCAACGCACCGGTCGGCAGCTTGCGTTGGCCGCGCGGACGGTCGACCGAGCTTTCGGCGCCGACGTCGCCCATCAACGCGGCAAGGCCGCGTCCCAACCGCGATCGCGCTGCGTCATCCGCCATCGCCGCCTTCCCTGGATGTTCAGTCACGCCGAATTCCCACGTTTCTTTGTTGCCGTCGGCACCGCACAATCGCGTTTCAACCGGCGAGCAATTGTTTTTCGCGCTGGATGATTTCGGTGGCGAGCCGCAGATAGGCTTCGCTGCCGCTGCATTTGAGATCGTAGACCAATACCGGCTTGCCGTAGGACGGCGCCTCGGAGACGCGCACGTTGCGCGGAATCACGGTGTCGTAGACCTTCGGGCCCATGAACTCGCGGACGTCGGCGACGACCTGGCCCGACAAATTGTTGCGCGCGTCGAACATGGTCAGCACGACGCCGTGGATGGCGAGATCGGGATTGAGCTGCGCCCGCACCGACTCCACGGTCTTGAGCAGTTGCGACAAGCCTTCGA
>JASHQO010000011.1 GCA_030039105.1 Xanthobacteraceae bacterium | reverse complement strand
CAGGCGGAGGGCCGGATCGCGCCACGCGATCCGGGATGGGGCGGTCCTCGACCGGCGCGCGCCGGCCGTTGGTCAGCGCGGCCGCCGGCGGCGGCGCCTCGTCCGCCATGCGATCGACCGGCGCCTCACCGAGGAGCGCGTCGGCGCCGGCGTCGAGGTAGAAGGCGAGCAATTCGCGCGCGTCTTTGTGGCCGGGGTTCATGGCTGACGATATATGAGCGCTGTCGTAACTCTATGCCAGGACGGCGAAGCGTGAAACACTCGCGTGCGCCCGGGACAGGGAGCAGGCCATGAACACACCGGAGCTTCCGGCGCGGGAAGCGATGGAATTCGACGTGGTGATCGTCGGCGCCGGCCCGGCCGGCCTCGCCGCCGCGATCCGTCTCAAGCAGCTCAAGCCCGACGCAAGCGTCGTCGTGGTGGAGAAGGGCTCCGAGGTCGGCGCCCATATCCTCTCCGGCGCCGTCATCGATCCGATCGGGCTCGATCGCCTGATTCCGCAATGGCGCGGCGAAGCTACGCCGATCAAGACCGCGGTGACCGACGACCGCTTCTACGCGCTCGGATCGTCCGGCAGCCTGCGGGTGCCGAATTTTCTGATGCCGCCGCTGATGAGCAATCACGGCAACTTCATCGTCTCGCTCGGCGACGTGTGCCGCTACCTGGCCGGCAAGGCCGAAGCGCTCGGCGTCGAAATCTATCCGGGCTTTGCCGCCGCCGAAGTGCTGTTCGATGGCGACGCGGTCGCCGGCGTCGCCACCGGCGACATGGGCATCGGCAAGGACGGACATCACAAGGCAAGCTTCACCCGCGGCATGGAGCTGCGCGGCAAGTACACGCTGTTCGCCGAAGGCGCGCGCGGCAGTCTCAGCAAGACGTTGATCGCGCGCTACGGGCTGGCGCAGGACCGCGAGCCGCAGAAATTCGGCATCGGCCTGAAGGAGCTGTGGCAAGTGGCGCCGGATAAATTCCGCCGCGGCCTGGTGCAGCACACCATGGGCTGGCCGCTCGACAACGGCACCGGCGGCGGCTCGTTCCTCTATCACTTCGACGACAATCTGGTTTCGGTCGGCTTCGTCGTGCACCTGAACTATCAGAACCCCTACCTGTCGCCGTTCGAGGAATTCCAGCGCTTCAAGACCCATCCGCTCATCCGCGACACCTTTGCCGGCGGCAAGCGCATCTGCTACGGCGCCCGCGCTATCACCGAAGGCGGCTATCAGTCGGTGCCGAAGCTTGCGTTTCCCGGCGGCGCGCTGATCGGCTGCGCCGCGGGCTTCATCAATCTGCCGCGCATCAAGGGCAGCCACAACGCCATGCTGTCGGGCATGCTCGCCGCCGAGCACGTCGCTGCGGCGCTCGGCAAGGGTCGCGCCAACGACGAGCTTGCCGGCTACGAAGCGGCCTGGCGTTCCTCGGACGTCGGCCGCGATCTGTGGAAGGTGCGCAACGCCAAGCCGCTATGGTCGAAGCTCGGCACCCTTGCCGGCGTCGCGCTCGGCGGCTTCGACATGTGGACCAATACGCTCGGCTTCTCGCTGCTCGGCACGCTCAAGCACCGCAAGCCGGATTTCGCGATGCTGAAGCCGGCCAAGGACTGCCGACCGATCGCCTACCAAAAGCCCGACGGCAAGCTCACCTTCGATCGGCTGTCGTCGGTCTATCTGTCGAATACCAATCACGAGGAGGACCAGCCGGTGCATCTCCTGGTGCGCGACGGCGCTTTGCAAAAATCCTCCGAGCACGACGTCTATGCCGGGCCGTCGGCGCGCTATTGCCCGGCCGGCGTCTACGAATGGGTCGAGCAGGCGAATGGGCCGCGCTTCGTCATCAACGCGCAGAATTGCGTCCACTGCAAAACCTGCGACATCAAGGATCCCAACCAGAACATCACCTGGGTGCCGCCCGAAGGCGGCGGCGGACCGAATTATCCGAATATGTGATCCAGTCGTAGACCTCGCGTCGACGTCCGACAGTGACGATGACAACGACGAAGCGATCATCCTCGATTGACGCGACGACGCGATAGTTGCCGATGCGGTAACGCCGGAGACCTTTCCGATCTCCGTCAACGGCTTGCCGAAACGGCGCGGGTCCTCCGCCGTGGCGATGCGTTGGCGCAGATAGCGAACGATTGCCCGCTCTGCGACGGCACCAAGCTTGCGGAGATCGCGCGCCGCGTCGCGATCGAGCTCGACTCGCCAAATGGAAATTTGGCTCGCCGCTTCAACGCGTGTCGGCGAGTTCGCGCTCCAGTTCCTCGATCGTCACACGCGGCGCCTTGCGGGCCAGCCTGCGTCGCGCAAGATGATAGTCTTCAAGGTCTTCGAAGTGGCGCAGGATCGCTTCGCGCGCGTAGAAGCTCTTGCTGCGCCCGGTTTTTTTGGCGAGCGCATCCAAGCGTTTTTCAATTTGGACAGGCAAACGCAGGGCAAGCATGGCAGGGCAAGCATGGCAGGCTCGACCCGCCTCGGGCAATGGCCGTCATATGACGCCTAAGCAAATCGCCGCATCCGCACCGCCGCGATTTCGCCGCTGTTTGCGGCTAACTCCCGCCCCGGTCCTTGCGGGGGCGTCGCAAAAGGGTCATTGTCACCCGCAACTGGCATCCGGCGCTGATTCCCGGGACCGCCGATCCAGCTTTGCCAATGGAGCTCTCGTGACTCATTCGCTGCTGCCCTGGCGCGCCGCCGTCGTTGGCGCTGCCATTTTCACAAGCCTGCCCGCGGCGCTCGCCGCGCCGACCGAGCAGGAGCTCATGCACGACAATCCGTCCGGCAGCTATCTCGCCGCCCGCCATGCCGGCACCGAGCGCGACTCCGCGACCGCAGCGGCCTATTACCTCAACGCGTTGAAGGCCGATCCGCGCAATCCCGACCTCGTCAGCCGCGCCTTCCTCTCCGTCCTCACCGACGGCGACATCGACCAGGCCGGCAAGCTCGCCGACAGGTTGCTGCAGCTCGACCGCACCGACCGCGTCGCCCGCCTCGTCGTCGGCATCCGCGCGCTCAAGCAGAAGGATTATGCGACGGCGCGGCAGAATTTTACCCAGTCGGTGCGCGGCCCGGTGACCGATCTCACCGCGACCCTGCTCACGGCGTGGGCTTACGACGGCTCCGGCGACGTCCGTTCCGCCATCGACACCATGGACAAGCTGCAGGGGCCGGACTGGTATTCGATCTTCAAGGACCTGCACGCCGGCCTCATCCTCGATCTCGCCAACAACAAGAAGGAAGCCGCCAAGCGTTACGATCGCGCCTACAAGGTCGATCCCACCGCGGTGCGCACCGTCGAGGCCTATGGCCGCTTCCTGGCGCGCAGCGGCAACAAGAACGACGCGTTGAAAATCTATCAGGACTTCAACAAGGCGCTGCCGGATCACCCGCTGGTGATGCAGGAGATGAAGGCGGTCGCCGACGGCGACAAGATTCCGCCGCTGGTGGAATCGCCGCAGGCCGGCGCCGCCGAGGCGCTGTACGGGCTCGGTGCCTCGATCGGCCGCCGCGGCGGCGAGGACCTGGCGCTGATCTATCTGCAGCTCGCGCTCTATCTCGAGCCCAATCACGCCATGGCGCTGCTGTCGCTCGCCGACCTCTACGAGTCGCTGAAAAAGCCCGACCTCGCCATCAAGGTTTATGATCGCGTGCCGCCGGCCTCGCCGCTGTCGCGCAACGCCGAGATTCAGGTTGCCGGCGACCTCGATCTGCTCGACCGCTCCGACGAGGCCAAGAAGCGGCTCGATCGCGTCATTGCCGAGCACCCGAAGGATACCGAAGCGATCATGGCGCTCGGCAACATCCAGCGCGGCCGCAAGGAATTCGCCGAATGCGCCGACACCTACGGCAAGGCGATCGACGCCATCGAGCATCCGGAAAAGGCCAACTGGGTCGTGTTCTACTTCCGCGGCATCTGCTACGAGCGCTCGCACCAATGGCCGCACGCCGAAGCCGACATGAAGAAGGCGCTCGAGCTGTTCCCGGATCAGCCGCTGGTGCTCAACTATCTCGGCTATTCCTGGGTCGACCAGGGCGCCCATCTCGACGAAGGCATGGACATGATCCGCAAGGCCGTCGAGCAGCGGCCCGACGACGGCTACATCGTCGATTCGCTCGGCTGGGCCTATTTCCGCACCGGCAATTACGACGAGGCGGTGAAGAACCTGGAGCGTGCCGTCGAGCTCAAGCCCGACGATCCGACCATCAACGACCACCTGGGCGATGCCTATTGGCGGGTCGGGCGCACGCTCGAGGCGCATTATCAATGGTCGCAGGCCAAGGACCTCAACCCCGACAAGGAAGACCTGCCGAAGATCGAGGCCAAGATCAAAGACGGCTTGCCCGACGACAACAAATCGGCAGCGGAAGCCGACAAGAAGAAACCGGGCAACGGCGGCTGAGCCGAATTCCTTGCCTGTCTCGCTTGTCGAAGACGCACCCGCAAAGGTCAATCTGACGCTGCGGGTGCTGCGCCGCCGCAGCGACGGCTATCACGAAATCGAAAGCCTGGTGGCGTTTGCCGGCGGCATCGGCGACCGCTTGAGCTTTGCGCCGGGCGGCGAGCTCGCGCTCGCGGTGCGCGGGCCGAGCGCCGACGATGCCGGCGATACCGCCGACAATCTCGTGCTCAAGGCCGCCCGCGCGCTCGCCGAGCGGGTGCCGACGGTCGGCTGGGGCGCCTTCGAGCTCGACAAGCGCCTGCCGGTGGCGGCCGGGCTTGGTGGCGGCTCGGCCGATGCGGCGGCGGCGCTGCGGCTTCTTGCCAAGGCGTATGGTCTCGCCGCCGACGATCCGCTGCTCTATGCCGCCGGCCGCGCTACCGGCGCCGACGTGCCGGTCTGCATCGCGCCACGCACCCGGCTGATGCGCGGCATCGGCGAAATCCTCTCCGGCCCGCTCGAGCTGCCGGCGCTGCAGGGCGTGCTGGTCAATCCCGGCGTCGCGATTGCGACCAAGGACGTGTTCGCCGGCTGGAAGCCGCCGGCGACGCCCGCCATCCCGGTCGATCCCGCAGCCGTTGCGGCGTTACGCCGGCGCGACCGGCTCATGAAATTTCTCAAAGACCAGGCCAACGATCTCGAAGCGCCGGCGATTGCGCTCGCGCCGGCGATCGCCGACGTGCTGGCGGCGCTGCGCGCCCAGCGCCGCTGCGAGCTTGCCCGCATGTCGGGCTCGGGCGCGACCTGCTTTGCGGTTTATTTCTCGGCGGCCGACGCGATCGCGGCCGCGGAAGCGATCCACGCCGCGCAGCCGGATTGGTGGGTACGGGCGACGGCGCTGGGCGGCGGCGGTCACAAAGTGGCCGAAACCGCGGGCTCGAAGAACGCGTAAGCTGAAGACGAGCGGCGCGCGCCATTCCCGAACGGCTCTTCAAACGGCTGCGCCTTTGATAGCCGCGGCGCCGCTCAATGCGTCCGCGCGATGCAGAAATCCACCGTCTCCGCCAGCGCGGCCTTCATCGCCGAATCGGGAAACAGCGCCAGCGCGTCGCGGGCGATGGCGCCGTAATGGTGGGCGCGGCCGATGGTGTCCTCCAGCGCCCGGTGCTTGGTCATCAGCCCGATGGCGCGTTCGAGATCGGCGTCGTCGGCGTCGCCGCGCTCCAAGGCGCGGCGCCAGAATTCGCGCTCGGCGTCGGAGCCGCGGCGGAAGGCGAGCACCACCGGCAGCGTGATCTTGCCCTCGCGGAAATCGTCGCCGACGTTCTTGCCGAGCTTTTGCGCGGCGCCGCCATAGTCGAGCACGTCGTCGACCAACTGGAAGGTGATGCCGAGATTCATGCCGAACGAGCGGCACGCCGCCTGCTCGGCGCGCGGCCGCGCCGACAGCACCGGCCCGACCTCGCAGGCGGCGGCGAACAGCTCCGCCGTCTTGGCGCGGATCACCGCGATATATTCGTCCTCGGTGGTGGCGGTGTTCTTGGCAGCGGCGAGCTGCATCACCTCGCCCTCGGCGATCACCGCGGCGGCGGCGGAGAGGATTTCCAGCGCCTTGAGGTTGCCGACCTCGACCATCATCTTGAACGCTTGGCCGAGCAGGAAGTCGCCGACCAGCACGCTCGCCTCGTTGCCCCACAGCATGCGCGCCGCAAGGCGGCCGCGGCGCAGCTCGCTCTCGTCGACCACGTCGTCGTGCAGGAGCGTCGCGGTGTGCATGAACTCGACCGCGGCGGCGAGCCTGATATGGCCGTCGCCGGAATAATTGGTGAGTTGCGCCAGCGCCAAGGTCAGGATCGGCCGCAGCCGTTTACCGCCGGAATTGATCAGATGGTTGGCGACCTCGGGAATCATCGTCACTTCGGAGCCGGTGCGGGCCAGGATCGCGCCGTTGACCCGCTCCATATCGGCGGCGATCAGATCGATCAGGCGGTCGATCGAGGGCTCGCCCGGGCTTTCGAAGGGGATAACGACCGCCACTTGCGGGTCTCCGTTAACGAGGCGTGAGCATAGAAACGCTATGGTGCAGCGGCAAGTGCGCCAGCCCGCGCCTGCCGCGTCGTCGTATCCCCGACGTGGCGGCGGAGCGGGACAAAGTCAAGTCACGAAGGTTCGCGTAGCAGGCAAATGATCGACAGCCGGTTCGAGGTAGCGGTTCTGGTGCCGTGCTTCAACGAGGAGCGCGCCATCGCCAAGGTCGTTGCCGACTTCGGCGCCGCGCTGCCCGGCGCGACGGTCTACGTCTACGACAACAATTCCACCGACGGCACCGTCGCGGCGGCGCAGCGGGCGGGCGCCGCGGTTCGCCGCGAGAACCATCAGGGCAAGGGCTACGTGGTGCGGCGCATGTTCAACGACATCGAGGCCGACGTCTACGTGCTGGTCGACGGCGACGCCACCTACGATGCGCCGAGCGCGCCGGCGATGATCGAAAAGCTGATCGACGACCGGCTCGACATGGTGGTCGGCTGCCGCGTCGACCGCGACCAGGCGGCCTATCGTCCCGGCCATCGCGCCGGCAACCTGATGCTGACCGGCTTCGTCGCGCATATTTTCGGCCGCGCCTTCACCGATATTCTCTCCGGCTATCGGGTATTCTCGCGCCGTTTCGTGAAATCGTTTCCGATTCTGTCCGGCGGTTTCGAGATCGAGACCGAGTTGACGGTGCACGCGCTCGAACTGGAATTGCCGGTCGGCGAGGTGGCGACGCCCTATTATTCGCGCGCTGCCGGCTCGGCCTCGAAGCTGTCGACCTGGCACGACGGCTTCCGGATCCTGTGGACGGTGCTCAAGCTTTACCGCGCCGAGCGGCCGCTTGCTTTGTTCGGCTCGCTCGGCGTCGCGCTTGCCATCGTGTCGATCGGCCTCGCCATCCCGATCGTCGTCACCTATGTGCAGGAAGGGCTGGTGCCGCGCCTGCCCACCGCGGTGCTGTCGACCGGCCTGATGCTGGTGGCGTTTCTCTCGATCGCCTGCGGCCTTATTCTCGACACGGTGACGCGCGGCCGGCGCGAGGTAAAATTGCTTGCCTATCTGGCGTTGCGGGCGCCGGGCGAGGAACGACGACGGAGCTGAACCCTGCGCGAAATCGTCCGCACCAACGATGCCGTCCTGATCTCGGCAATCGAGGCGCTGCTCAACGTCGCCGATATCACGCATATGGTCGTCGATCAGAACATGAGCGTGCTCGAAGGTTCGATCGGCGCCTTTCAGCGCCGCATCCTGGTCGCCGAGGACGAATTCGCCAAGGCGCGGCAATTGCTCGCCGCCGCCGGCTTCGCCAAAGAGCTGCGCGCCGATGGCGACTGAGACGGCCGCGACGAGCGACGATGCGGTCCTCGGCGGCCGGCTCAGGTTGCGCCAGCCGCTGCGCGGCCACCGCGTCGGCCACGACGCGATCCTGCTGGCGGCGGCGACGCCGGCGCAGCCCGGTGCGCATGCGATTGATCTCGGCGCCGGCGTCGGCGGCGCCGGCTTGGCGCTGGCGTGCCGTGTCGATGGGCTTGCGGTCACCTTGGTCGAGATCGATGCGGCGCTGGCGCGGCTTGCAGCCGGCAATGCCGAGCGCAACGGTCTGACGGATCGCGTGCGCGCGGTCCGTCTCGACGTCGAAGCGTCCGCCGCCGCTTTTGCCGCGGCCGGCCTGGCGCTGGAATCGGCCGATTGCGTGCTGATGAACCCGCCGTTCAATGTCGTGCAGCAGCCGTCGCCCGACCGCGATCGGCGCAGGGCTCACGCGGCGTCGCCGCAAACGCTGCGGCGCTGGCTGCACACGGCAGCGCGGCTGCTTCGCCCCGACGGTGCCGTCACACTGATCTGGCGCGCCGAAAACCTCGCCGACGTGCTCGCCGCGCTGGAAGCCGACTTTGGCGCAATCGTCGTCTTGCCGGTTCACCCCAAGCCGCACGCCGCGGCGATCCGCGTGCTGGCGCGAGCGGTGAAAGCGAGCCGCGCGCCGCTGCGGCTACTGCCTGGTTTTTTGCTCGCCGAAGCCGACGGCAGGCCGACGGCGCAGGCCGAGGCGGTGCTGCGCGGCGGTGCTCAACTGAATATCACTGAAAACTGAAAACGCGGCTCCTGCTCAGCCGTTAGGCATCAAGCTGGTACCGAATCGGGCGGTACTGGCGTCGTTTGCTTCGCCCGGACGCGGATGGGAAGATGCGAAAGGCCAACAATGACGGCGATCAGCATCAACAGCATGTATATCTTCATTTCCGGTCCATCGTCCCCTGGAGACCCAGCACCCACGGACTAAGCAAAAAGCGTTCCAACCCTTAACAATCGGTTACTTGCCCGTTTTGGCGGCAACTCTTATGTGGACTCCATGAGTGATATGTCGACGCGGCAGCCGGCGGTGCAGGGATTTGGCGCCCGCGCGCGCGCCTTGTTGCGGCCGCTGATCCCGAGACGCTTCCGTCGCGACCGGCCGGTGGTGCCGGTGGTGCGGCTGACCGGCGTCATCGGCTTCGGCACGCCGCTGCGGCCCGGGTTGTCGCTGGCCGGTGTCGCGCGCATGCTCGACAAGGCATTCGGCATGCGCAACGCGCCCGCCGTGGCGCTAGCCATCAATTCGCCGGGCGGCTCGCCGGTGCAATCGCACCTGATCTTCCGCCGCATCAGGGAACTTGCCGACGAGAAGCAGCGCAAGGTCATCGCCTTCGTCGAGGACGCTGCCGCTTCCGGCGGCTACATGATCGCCTGCGCCGGCGACGAGATCGTCGCCGATCCGCACTCCATCGTCGGCTCGATCGGCGTGGTCGGCGGCTCGTTCGGCTTCACCAAGCTGATCGAGAAGATCGGCATCGAGCGCCGGCTCTATACCTCGGGCGACCACAAGGCGATGCTCGATCCGTTCCTGCCGGAAGACCCCGGCGACGTCGAACGGCTCAAGAAGCTGCAGCGCGAGATCCACGAGGCCTTCATCGTTCTGGTCAAATCGCGCCGCGGCGGCAAGCTCAACGGCCCCGAAAACGACTTGTTTTCCGGCGAATACTGGACCGGAACCCGCGGCCTCGAACTCGGTCTGGTCGACGGCATTGGCGATTTGCGCACGGTGTTGCGCGAACGATTCGGCGATAAAGTGGTTACGCCTCTGATCGTCGCCGAGCGCGGCTGGCTGGGGCGGCGGGTCGCCGGCGTGGCCGGCGCTGCGTCGGTGCCGGGAATACCGGCGGCTTTTGCCGAGGATGTTATCTCGGCGCTGGAAGCCCGCGCCTTGTGGGCGCGGTACGGATTGTGAGCATGATGCCGAAAAGCGGATGCCGGTTTTCGGATAAGATCATGCTCCAGCTAAAGCATGATCCCGAAAAAGCCTGTCCTCGGACTTTGATCCGAGGATGGACGCCGGTTTTCGGATAAGATCATGCTCCAGATTAAAGTGATGCGGAGTTGAAGCATGCACCCGCTGCTGGCCTTAACCTTGGGAATGTTCGGCGCGGTCACGTTGGTGCGCTGGTGCGTCAAGGAGGTGCGCCGCGTCAACGGCGAGCTCGACGGTCTGCACGCCCGCGGCACCCCCGATCAGGTCGATCGCAACACGTTGCCGAAGCTCAAGCGCGATCCGGCGACCGGGGAGTATCGTCCGGGGTAGCGCCTTGTTTCCCGGGCGCAGCGCGGCACGCCGTGATGCGCTGCAGACCCGGGATCGCCGCATATACTGAATTCGCGAAGGTCAAGCCTTATTGCCCGGTATCCTTGATCCCGCGCTCCTCGACCACTTTGCCCCACTTCTCGTATTCGGCCTTGATGAAGGCGCCGAGCGACTGCGGCGTGCCGCCGACCGGCGTGGCGCCCGACTTCACGAGCTTCTCGTGCACTTCAGGATCGTTGAGGGCGTCGTTGATCGCCTTGTTGAGCTTGGCGATGACCGCGGGCGGCGTCTTCGCCGGCGCCAGCATCGCGTACCAGTTCGAGGCGTCGGTGTTGGCATAGCCCTGCTCGGCGAGCGTCGGCACGTCCGGCAGCACGGCGTCGCGCTTGGCGGCCGCGGCGCCGATCGGCACCAAAGCGCCGGCCTGGATCTGCGACAGCAGCACCGGCAGATCGGCGGCGAGCACCTGCACCTGGCCGCCGAGCAGATCGGTCAAGGCCGGCGCCGCGCCGCGATAGGGCACGTGCAGGAATTTCACGCCGGCCGAAACGTCGAGCAATTCCTGGGCGAGATGCGGCGGCGAGCCGATGCCGGTCGAGGCGAACGACACCGCGCCGGGCTTTTCCTTCGCCAGCGCGATCAAGTCCTTCATCGTCTTGATGCCGAGCTTGGGCGTCACCACCACGATCTCGGTGACCTTGGTGACCAGCGCGACCGGCGCAAAATCCTTCAGCGGATCGTACGGCACGCCGCTCATGATGTGCGGCGCAATCGTGACCGCGCCCGACGTGGTGAGGAACAGCGAATAGCCGTCGGGGTCGGCCTTGGCGATGGTGTCGGCGCCGACGGTGCCGGCGGCGCCCGGCTTGTTCTCGATATAGACGCGCTGGCCGAGCGAGGCCGTCATCTTGTCCGTGATCAGGCGGCCGACGAAATCGGTCGGCCCGCCGGGCGGGAAAGCGATCACGACGCGGACCGGCCGGGTCGGATAATCCTGCGCCTGCGCCGCCGTCGCGCCGGCCAAGGCCAGCGCCGCACAGGCGGCAATCAATGCGCCTCTCACCATCGCCTTCCTCCCTTTGTCGGCCGCCAGCGATCAGGTATCAGGGGTCGGGGGTCAGGTATCAAGGTCGAAACGATGTCGATTTGATTCCTGACGCCTGATACCCGATACCCCGATACCCGATACCCCGATACCCGATCCTGCTATGACCCTGTCGATGAATACCGACCTGCCGGCCCACCTGCGCCCGGACCGCTCTTTTCAAGGGCTTATCCTGGCATTGCAACGCTACTGGGCAGACTTCGGCTGCGTCATATTGCAGCCTTATGACATGGAGGTCGGCGCCGGCACTTTCCATCCCGCCACCACGCTGCGCGCGCTCGGGCCAAAACCGTGGAATGCGGCTTACGTGCAGCCGTCGCGGCGCCCCAAGGACGGCCGCTACGGCGAGAATCCGAACCGCTTGCAGCACTACTATCAGCTACAGGTGATCTTGAAGCCGTCGCCCGACGATCTGCAGGACCTTTATCTGAAATCGCTCTACGCCATCGGCATCGAGCCAAAAATTCACGACATCCGCTTCGTCGAGGACGATTGGGAGAGCCCGACGCTCGGCGCCTGGGGGCTCGGCTGGGAGTGCTGGTGCGACGGCATGGAGGTGTCGCAGTTCACTTATTTCCAGCAGGTTGCCGGTTTCGAATGCGCGCCGGTCTCCGGCGAGCTCACTTACGGCCTCGAGCGGCTGGCCATGTACGTGCAGGGCGTCGAGAACGTCTACGATCTCAACTTCAACGGCCGCGACGGCAAGGAGCGCGTGACCTACGGCGATATCTTCCTGCAGGCCGAGCAGGAATATTCGCGGCACAATTTCGAATTTGCCGACGCCGACATGCTGTTCGAGCAGTTCCGCATGGCGGAAGCGGCGTGCCGAAAATATCTGGCGGACGGTTGGGCTTCATCTTCTCCTCCGCCGCATGCGGCGGAGGAGAAGGTGGGGGCCGGCGACAATCGCGGCAAGCATCTGATGGCCTTGCCGGCCTACGACCAGTGCATCAAGGCGAGCCACGTGTTCAATCTGCTCGATGCGCGCGGCGTGATTTCCGTGACCGAGCGGCAGAGCTACATTTTGCGGGTGCGCGAGCTCGCCAAGGCGTGCGGCGAAGCCTGGCTCGCGACCGAAGGCGGAGGCAAGAGCCCATGAGTACAGAGCCAGAAATCGGCGGCCGGCGGCCAATCCCAATCAAGGTGACGGCCGGCGAAAGCTATTGGTGGTGCGCCTGCGGGCGCTCGAAGTCGCAGCCGTTCTGCGACGGCTCGCACAAAGGCTCCGGCTTCACGCCGGTCGAGTACAAGCCTGCAGCCGACGAAGAAGCCTGGTTCTGCGCCTGCAAGCGCTCCGGCAAAAAGCCGATGTGCGATGGGTCGCATAAAGCGCTGCGCTGATGCCCGAACTCCTGCTCGAGCTCTTCTCCGAAGAAATTCCCGCGCGCATGCAGGCGCGGGCGGCGGAGGATTTGCGCAAAAGCGTGACCGACCGGCTGGTCGCGGCGGGGCTGGTCTATGAAGGCGCCAAGGCGTTCGTGACGCCGCGGCGGTTGGCCCTTTCGGTGCACGGCGTGCCGGCGCGGCAGCCCGATCTGCGCGAGGAGAAGAAGGGCCCGCGGGTCGGCGCGCCGGACAATGCCATCGCCGGATTTCTCAAAGCCGCCGGGCTGAAGTCGATCGGCGAAGCCAAGGTGCAGCCCGACAAGAAGGGCGACTTCTATGTCGCGGCGATCGAAAAGCCGGGCCGCGCCGCCATCGACGTGATCGGCGAAATTTTGCCCGACGTGATCAAAAATTTTCCTTGGCCGAAGTCGATGCGCTGGGGCGAGCAGTCGAAGGCGCCCGGCGCGCTCAACTGGGTGCGGCCGCTGCATTCGATCGTTGCCACGTTCGGGCCGGAGACCGAGGAGCCGGATATCGTGCCGTTCGCGATCGGCGGCATTTCGGCAGGCAACCAGACCCGCGGCCATCGCTTCCTGGCGCCGTCGCCGTTCACGGTGCGCCGCTTCGCCGACTACGCGCAGAAACTCGATCGCGCCAAGGTGGTGCTCGACGCCGAGCGCCGCCGCGACATTATTCTGACCGAGGCGAAGCAGCTCGCCTTCGCGCAAGGCCTGGAGCTGGTCGAGGACGACGGGCTCCTTGCCGAGGTCTCCGGCCTCGTCGAATGGCCGGTGGTGCTGATGGGCTCGTTCGACGAGAAATTCCTGCACATCCCCGAGGAAGTGATCCGCGCCACCATCCGCAATAACCAGAAATGCTTCGTGTTGCGCGACGCCGCGCACGCCAAGCTGGTCAACAAGTTCATCCTGGTGTCGAACCTCGAAGCCGAAGACGGCGGCAAAGCCGTCGTCGCCGGCAACGAGCGTGTCGTCCACGCGCGATTGTCGGACGCCAAATTCTTCTACGAGACGGATTTGAAGACGCGGCTGGAGGACCGGCTGGCGAAATTCAAGGACATTGTGTTCCACGAAAAAGTCGGCACGCAATCGGAGCGCGTCGAACGCATCGAGTTGCTAGCCGCCGAGCTCGCGCCTCTCGTTGGTGCCGACGTCGAAAAGGCTAGGCGTGCGGCACGGCTGTGCAAAGCCGATCTGCTCACCGAAGCGGTCGGCGAATTTCCCGAGCTGCAAGGTACGATGGGGAAATACTACGCCGAGGCGCAGGGCGAGGATGAAGCGGTCGCGCATGCCTGTGAAGATCACTATAGGCCGAAAGGTCCAGATGATCTGGTGCCGAGCGATCCGGTCTCTATGGCAGTTGCGTTAGCTGATAAGCTCGACACTCTAATGGGCTTCTGGGCTGCCGATGAGAAACCGACGGGCAGCAAGGACCCCTACGCGCTCCGCCGCGCAGCGCTTGGCGTTATCCGACTGATAATCGAAAACAAAGTACGCGTGGGTCTTGTCTCCCTGTTCGAGGAGCATCGCCACCGCGTGCTTAACGCAACAACTGTGCATCAACGGCGTGCCCACGCAGAGGGTCGTTCCACAATCGTTGTGTCGGCTCATGTGCCGGTTGCTTGGGGCGGAACATGGCCGGAAAGAAGTAGCGTCGATCTGCTAAATTTTTTCGCCGACCGCCTCAAAATCCAACTCCGCGACCAAGGCGCGCGGCACGATTTGGTGGACGCAGTGTTCGCGCTCGAAGGCCAGGATGACCTTCTGTTGATCGTTCGTCGTGTCGAGGCGCTGGGAAAATTCCTCGACACCGAGAATGGCAAGAACCTGCTCGCCGGCTTCAAGCGCGCCACCAACATCATCCGCATCGAGGAGAAGAAGGACAATCGCGAATATACCGGCGCGCCCAATCCGAAGCTTTATCAACTGGCAGAGGAAAAGGCGTTGGCCCAGGCCATCGCGGTCGCCAAGGCCGACGCTAC
>JASHQO010000165.1 GCA_030039105.1 Xanthobacteraceae bacterium | reverse complement strand
CCGAGCCAGGCGAGATCCTCGTAGATCGCCGCTTCGAATTCCGGCCGCGCGCGCTCGGCATCGATATCCTCGATGCGCAGCAGCAGCCGGCCGCCGAGCTCGCGCGCCATGTCGTAATTGAGCAATGCCGAATAGGCATGGCCCAAATGCAGGTATCCGTTCGGGCTTGGGGCAAAACGCAGAATACGGCTGTGCATCGAAAATACGCTATCCGATACTTGCGAGCTTGACCGGCGCTGTCCCGTCGATCAATCCAATAACACCGAAGTTCGGCCGCTTGGAGACGAAAACCCGGCGATTGCCGGCCGCGATGCCATGGTGTCCCACATCCACACCGAGAGCGATCTCGACCTCGGCCTCAAGGCGCTGACGCGCGCCGATCCGCGCTTTGCCGCGCTGATCGCCAAGGCCGGCCGGCCGTCGCTGCGGCGCCGCTCCGACGGCTTTGCCGGCCTTGCCTCGACCGTGGTCTCGCAGCAGCTCTCGACCGCGAGCGCCAGCGCGATCTGGGGCCGCCTCGCCGCCCGATTCGATCCGGTCGCGCCGGCGACGATCATCCGCGCCCGCACCGACCGGCTCAAACGCGTCGGGCTGTCGGGGCCGAAAGTCCGGGCGCTTAAGGCAATCGCCCGCGCCATCGTGCGCGGCGATCTCAAGCTCGCCACGTTGGGCGACATCGATGCCGACGCGGCGCATGCGGCGCTCACCGCCGTTCACGGCATCGGGCCGTGGACTGCCGATATTTATTTGCTCGCCTGCCTCGGCCATGCCGACGCCTGGCCGGCCGGCGATCTGGCGCTGCAGGAAGCGGCGCGGCTCGCTTTCGGCCTGAAAACGCGGCCGACCACAAAGGAGATGGGGCCGCTCGCCGAGCCGTGGCGGCCATGGCGCGCGGTGGCGGCGCGGGTGCTCTGGACCTATTATCGGTCGGTCAAGGGGCGCGAGGGCGCGCCGGTGCTGCCGAAGCAGCCAGCCACCGCCAAGCCGCAACAAGGGAAGAAAAAGAATGGCCGCTGAGCTCGACGGTCCGCGGCTTGCTCCGCAATCGGGTCCGGCGCAGCATCTGGTCGTGTTCCTGCACGGCTACGGCGCCGACGGCAACGATCTCATCGAGATCGGCCGCGCCTGGCAGCAATATCTGCCGCACGCCGCTTTCGTATCGCCGCACGCGCCGGAGCCGTGCGGCCAGGCGCCGGTCGGGCGGCAGTGGTTTCCGCTCACCTTACGCGACCCGAACGAGCGCTGGGTCGGCGTCAACAAGGCGGCACCGCCGCTCAATCGTTTCCTGGACGCCGAGCTTGCGCGCCACAAGCTGCCGCCGACGGCGCTCGCTTTGGTCGGCTTCAGCCAGGGCACCATGATGGCGCTGCACGTCGGCTTGCGCCGCGCCACGGCGCCCGCCGCCGTCGTCGGCTATTCGGGCGTGCTGGTGCTGCCGCCGGACGTCGATCCGGACAAGCTCGCCGCCGAGATCAAGGTGCGCCCGCCGGTGCTGCTGGTGCATGGCGACCGCGACGACCTGATTCCGCCGCAGGCGCTGTTCCAGGCGGGCCAGGAGCTTGCCGCCTTCGACGTGCCGGTGGAATGGCACCTCTCGTCCGGCCTCGGCCACGGCATCGACGCCGAGGGCCTGCGCCACGGCGGCGAGTTCTTGGCCCGGCGGTGGCGCCGGCCGGGGCCCGGCCGTTAACCGCAAGTCATTGTTCCAAGTAACGATTTCCTAGAGAATTCCGCCTAGAAGCGCAGCATTGGACAGGTGCGCTTATGTGGGCAGCAATCATGCGCAAGCTTGCCGGAGGCGCCAGGCGGCGGGTTTCGCCGCGCGCTTTCCTCCGCAACGACAAGGCTGCCACCGCCGTCGAATTCGCGCTGGTGGCGACGCCCTTCATCGCGCTGCTTGTCGCCATCCTGCAGACCGCGCTGGTGTTCTTTGCCAGCCGGGTGCTCGACGAGATTACCGAAGAGGCGAGCCGCTACATCCTGACCGGGCAGGCTCAAAACGCGAGCATGACCGCGTCCCAATTCGGGACTTACGTCTGTACCGGAGATCAGACCCTCACCAAGCTGGTGAGCGCGTTGTTCACCTGCAGCAAGCTCCTGATCAACGCGCAAAGCTATTCGACCTTTGCTGCGGCCAGCACCAACGACCCGATTGCCGGCTTCAATTCAAGCGATAAACCGGTCGACGCGAACGGCAACGTGCTCACCATGGCATGGTCGCCGGGCAACCCGGGCGACATCGTCGTCCTGCAGATCATGTATCAATGGCCGGTGATCGGCGGTCCTCTTGGCTTCAATCTGGCAACCGCCAACGGCAACGGCACTCGACTCTTGGCGTCGATCGCGGTGTTCAAGAACGAGCCGTTCTGATGAAGATGCCGGCACCAGACGCATCAAATCCGCCGTCGGTCCTGCACCGCTTCGCCCGCGACCGCGACGGCGTATCGGCGACGGAATTTGCTCTCATTTTGCCGTTCATGCTCACGCTCTATATCGGCGGCGTCGAGCTCGGCGATGGCATCGCCCTCAACTTCAAGACGACCCTTGCCGC
>JASHQO010000164.1 GCA_030039105.1 Xanthobacteraceae bacterium | reverse complement strand
TGACATGCAGCGGTTCGAAGATTTGCCGCGAAACCATCAGGCGCTGATTTTGGCAAAGCTCGCCTTGGAAATGAACGCACTGAACGCACCGAGCATCCATCATCTGGCGAAAGCAAGACAGACCGACTTGACGGGAATTTGGCGCAGCATCTGCCGTAAGGCTGGTCAGCCCGTTTGCACGATACCCATCCAGGCGATGGACGAGCAGCGCGTATAAATTGGCGGCGTCGATCATGGACACGTCCGGCGGCATCGAGTTTTGGGTTTATGACCGGGGACGGGTAAGGCTGTTCACCGTGGTCGAGGTCGACAAGAAAAAGGCGCAGCAAATCTTGCACCGGAGATTTCCGGGCCTCGAGTTTACGACATGGCAGCCATTGCCGAGCGGACTCATCACCATGCTCAAATTATCGGCCGGCGAGGTCCTTGAATGGTCGCCGCACAATCAATGGGCGGCACGGTAAGGCAGCGCAGCGTTGCCGCCGGCGGCTGGTTCCGATCCGGTCGAGGCGGCTGCTCGCTGAAGAATAGGCCTTCCCATATTCCCCCTGTTGCGCGTACTACGGACGGGGCCATGGACGCCCTGCGCATACAGATAGACGCCGCAAGCTCGATTTCCGCGTTGGCGCTGACTCCACGCAATGCCGAAGCTTGTTTTGTATTCGCTCATGGTGCGGGTGCGGGCATGACGCATCCGTTCATCGCGGCCGCCGCGGATGGCCTTGCCGCGCGCCGTATCGCGACATTGCGTTATCAGTTTCCTTATATGGAAAAGGGAACGAAACGGCCCGATAGTGCGCCGGTCGTCCATGCAGCCGTGCGCGCCGCGGCGGCCGCAGCGCGGACGCGATTTCCCAAACGGCCATTGATTGCCGGCGGCAAATCTTTCGGCGGACGCATGACCTCGCAGGCTCAAGCCGAGTCACCCATGGACGCCGTGCGGGGGCTGGCGTTCTTCGGCTTTCCGCTGCACGCCGCAGGCAAGCCGTCCGATGAACGCGCGGCCCATTTGTTCGACGTTGCGGTGCCGATGCTGTTCCTGCAGGGCAGCAGGGATAAGCTCGCCGAGTTGCGTTTGCTCGAGCCGTTGGTCCGCAAACTGGGGCCGGGAGCCTCGCTCCATGTCGTCAAGGACGCCGATCACTCCTTCCACGTACCCGCCAAGTCGGGACGCAGCGACACGGACGTCATGGCCGAGTTGATCGACGTATTCGCGTCCTGGGCCGGTCGCTTGATCGGCTGAGACACGCGCGCGAGCGACGACGGAGCTACGTCATTAGGTTGCTATCGTGTCCGATGCGGCGGTGATACCTTTTGGTTGCGGCAGGGCGCGCCCTGCGCGATCTTTCCCGAAGTCGAGACGCTCCGACACCGCTCATGAAGCCGTCCGTTCTCGCTGCGCAAGCCGCATTCGTCCTGTTCGTTATCGGCGCATGGGAATATGGCGACGCGGTCGGGTTGTTCGATCCCAAAATTCTGCCGCCGCCGTCTCAAGTCGCCGTTGCGCTGAAAGGGCTGCTGCAAAGTGCGTCCTTTCTGGGCGACGCGGCAGACACCATCGTGCGGGTGATCGCCGCCTTTCTGATCGGTGCGCCGATCGCGTTGGCGACCGGATTCGTGATGGGCGAAAATCTCGACGTCGGGCGATCGCTGTCGCCGATCTTCAACCTGGTGCTCGCGGTACCGCAGTCGATATTCCTGCCGATCTTCGTCCTGGTGTTCGGGCTCGGCTTCACGGAGAAATTGATCTTCGGCATCACCCACGTCTTCTTTGTCGTCGCCATCAACGCCGCGGCGGCGGTTCGCGAAGTGCCCCACGGCCAGGTGCTGCTGGCGCGCTCGTTCGGCGCCGGCAGGTTCAAGATCTATCGCTCGATCTATATGCCGGCGATGGCGCCACAGGTCATGACCGGGCTGCGGCTCGGCATCATCTTCGACATCATCGGCATTCTGCTTGCCGAGATGTACGCGTCGCGCAGCGGGCTAGGGGTGCTGTTGTTGCGCTGGGGCGAATCCTATGCGGTCGACAAGCTGATGGCGGCGACCGTCCTGATCTCGCTGGTGACGATCCTGATCAACGAGTTGATGCGCGTGTTCGAGCATCGCATCGGCCGCTGGCGTCAGGCGATGGCATAGCGATGGCGCCCGCGATCCCCGTTGTGATCGAGGCGCGCGGCCTCGGCAAGATTTTCAGCGTCGAGCGGGCGCCGATCGTCGCGCTGCAAGACATCTCGTTCGCCGTGCCGGAAGGCCGCTTCGTCTCGTTGGTCGGGCCAAGCGGCTGCGGCAAGTCGACCCTGCTGCAGATGCTGGCCGGCCTGGTGCCGAGCACGACGGGCGAGGTTCTGGTCGACGGCGCCGTCGTCCGGCGACCCATCCCCGAGAAGATTTCGGTGATGTTTCAGGATGCGACGCTGTTGCCGTGGAAGCGCATCGCCGAAAACATCGAATTCCCCCTGGAGATCGCCGGCGTCCCGGCCGCCGAGCGGCACGCCCGCGCCGCTGGGATGCTGGCGCTGGTGGGTTTGAGCGAATTCGCCGAGCGTTATCCGCATGAGCTGTCGGGTGGCATGCGCCAGCGCATCGCCATCGCGCGCGGGCTGGCACCCAACCCGCGCATCTTGCTGATGGACGAGCCGTTCGGCGCGCTCGACGAGCAGACCCGCATCAAGATGGGCCACGAGCTCCTTCGCATCTGGGCCAAGACCAAAAAGACCATCTTCTTCATCACCCACAGTCTGACCGAGGCGCTGTTCCTGTCCGACATCGTGCTGGTGATGAGCCACCGGCCCGGCCGTATCGTCGGCGTCATAGACGCCGCCCTGCCGCGGCCGCGCACCTACGACATCATCGGCAGCGCCGAATTCGGTGCGGTGCGCAACCGGATTTGGAAGCTAATCAGCCAGGACGATACCGAGGCCGGCGAAACCGGAATGGCGAGCCTATGAGCGTCCGCCGCCTGATCGTGATCGTCATTGCTCTGGGCGTCTGGGAGGCAGTGCGCCGCTTCAATCTGGTCGGGCCGCTGTTGCTCGCTTCGCCGAGCGAGATCGTTGCCGCTTTGGTCAAATCCTGGCCGGATTATCTCGTGGCGCTGCGTTTTACGGTTTCGGAAATCGTGATCGCGCTGGCCTTCGCCTGGGCGCTTGGGATCGGCGCCGGCGTCGTCGCCGGCGTGCGGCCGTTCTTCGGCGCCGTCTCCGGGCCGTTGTTGTCGTCGCTGTTCGCCGTGCCGCTGATTACCTGGTATCCGCTATTCATGGTGTGGTTCGGCATCGGCATGGCGTCGAAGATCGCCTACGCCGTGGTCTCCGGCTTCTTTCCAATCGCCATCAACACGATGAACGGCGTGCGCGGCGTCGATCCGCATTATTTCGTATTCGGCCGCGCCATTGGCTGCTCGCGTCTGCAAGTGGTGCTGCGCATCCTGCTGCCCATGGCGATGCCATCGATCGCCTCGGGGCTGCGCATCGGTACTGCGCTGGTCGTCATCGGGGTGATCGTCGCCGAGATGCTCGCCTCGCTCGGCGGCGTCGGCTACCAGATATCGTATTACCAGTCGGTCTATCAGACCGGCCACGTCTATCTCGGCATCCTGTTCGCGCTGGCCTGCGCGCTCGCCGCCAATTGGGGGCTGAGCGTCATCGAGCGCCGCTTCACCCACTGGCGCGAATTGCAGATCGGCGAGCGCTAGAGCGGGATGAGTTTTGGTCGAATCGTCAGCCCGCTCCAGCCTTTTGCTTGCGCATGATCTTTTCCGAAAACCGGTTACCACCCTCGGATCAAGTCCGAGGGGACGGCTTTTTCGGGATCATGCTTTAAACGCGCTACTGGACCTTGATCGGCGTGAACGCCGTCGAATAGACTTGGTCGACCGTCAGCTTGGTCTCGAGATTGGCGCTCGCCGCGAGCTCCAGCCCCCGCGACATCCATTCCGGTTTCATGACGCCGTCCGGATTGATGTGCTTGATGAAGTTTTCGTAGATCGGCGCGATGACGCGGTCGTCCCGTTCGTCGAAATAGGTCTTCAGGAACTTGATCGACCAATCGGCGTGGCTCGACATGTAGACCAGCGTCTTGGCATTGGCTTCGAGCCAGCGATGCAGCACCGCCGGCCGCTTCTCGATCAACTCGTTCGACGCCGCCCAGCCTTCCGACACCACGGGCTCCATCGTCTTGTTGAGATCGACGACGGCGCGCAGATCGCCGTCGACCAGGCCTTTGTAGCTGAACGCCGGCCATAGAATGGCGGCATCGATCTGGTTCGACTTCAGCGCGCCCATCAGCGCCGCGGCGCCGAGCGGCGCCGTCTTCACGCTCACGCCGGCTTTGGCGGCGGCTTGCAGCACCCAAAAGTCGGTCAACGAGCCGGATTGCGTGACGCCCACGGTCTTGCCGTTCAGGTCGGCCATGGTCTTGGCCGGTGACGATGCCGGGACCATGATGTACCAGCCCTGCGGCGTCGGCGGCACCGACAGCGCCACGATTTTTTCCTGCACGCCCTTGGCAATGGCGAGCGCGGCAGCGCCGGGAACGATGGTGCTGATGTCGATGGCGCCCGAAGCCAGCGCCTGCTGGGTCGCCGGGCCGCCCTTGAATTGCGTGATCTCGACGTCGAGATCCTTCTCTTTGTAGTAGCCGAGCTCCTTGGCCGCATAAGGGATCGAGTAGGCCGGATACACCGCGGCGAGCCCGACGCGCACGCTGTCGCCCGCTCGCGCGCCGGAAAGGGTCGCCGGAAGCAACAGCAGGGCCAGCGCGGCGGCGACGTTCGACTTCACGCGCATGACGAGGTCTCCAATGTGCCCGGCAGTGCCGCAGCCATAACACATCGACGCGCGACCGGCCAAACGCACCGACACAATCCGCCCGTGTGGGCACGTGTGCTTCGCGATTAGAACGGGCGCCGTAGGCGCGGCCGATCGAGCGGTGCTATCGTTGCAATGCGAAATAGCAGCGTGGCGGAAACGATACTGGATCGCCGCAGATCCTCTGTCATAGTGACGCGATGCAGCCGCGCCTCGGGCAGAATTTGCGATGACGGGTCTGAATTTAGTCGATTTCGGCGATTGGCCGGGGCGCATGATCTTCGGCGTCGGCGCGGTCGCGCGCTTGGCTGAGATCGTCGGCCGCGCCGGCGGCAGCCGCGCCATGGTGATCTGCGGCTCAACCGTGGCGCGCTCGCAGATGCTGCAAAAAGTCACAGCCGGCCTCGACGGCAAGCTCGCTTGCGTGTTTACCGAGGCCGCTTCACACACGCCGGTCGCCATGGTGGAGCGCGGCCTCGCGCGCTTTCGCGACAGCGGCGCCGACGCTTTGGTGACGGTCGGCGGCGGCTCGACTATCGACGCCGGCAAGGCAATCGCCATCATG
Organism: Xanthobacteraceae bacterium; assembly: GCA_030039105.1. Lineage (GTDB taxonomy): Bacteria > Pseudomonadota > Alphaproteobacteria > Rhizobiales > Xanthobacteraceae > BOG-931. The sequence continues at coordinate 4,951 of JASHQO010000164.1, read as the reverse complement.
TTGGCGACCGGCGGCGATCTCAATCGCTATGCCATTCGCTATGCGCCCGGCGGAGAGATGGAATTGCAGCGGCTGCCGGCGCGCACCGTGCCGCATATCGCGGTGCCGACGACCGCAGGGTCTGCCTCCGACGTCATGCCGACGGCGAGCTGCCGCGATCCGGCAACGAGCAAAAAACTTCTGTTCTGGGACGACGACCTGACGCCGGCGGCGACCGTGCTCGATCCCGAAATGGCGGTGCATACGCCGCCGCGCCTGACCGCTTGCACCGGCATGACGGCGATGGCGCGGGCGGTGGAGGCGATCTATTCCGCACGGCGGCATCCGATCTCGACCGGGTTGGCGCTGCACGCCGTCCGCTTGTTGCGCGACGGCCTGCCGCGCTCGGTCGAGGCGCCGGACGACCTCGAAGCGCGTGGTGCCTGCATGATGGCCGCTGCCATGTCGGGCACCGCGGCGATCAACGCGATGGTGTCGGTCGTTCACGCCGTCGGCCACGTGGTCGGGGGCCGCTACGCGCTGCAGCACGGCACCTCGCACGCCATGTTGCTGGCGCCGGCCATGCGTCGACTGCTGGCCGACCTCGGCCGCGACCAAACGCTCCTGCTCGAGGCGCTCGGCGGCACGAGCAGCGGTGCGGCGGATCGCGACGGCGCCGCGGCGGCCGATCGCATCGCGGCGCTGGTCGGCCGTTTGCCACTGCCGCAGCGCCTGCGCGACGTCGGCATCGCCGAAGGCGATCTGCCGGAATTGGCGCGCCTGACCATGTCGGATTACATGATGGCCAATTTGCCGCGGCCGCTGGCGCAAGCGGACGTGCACGCCCTGCTGGCGAGCGTGTGGTGATCGTGACGCCGCTCGAGACGCTCGCAGCATGGGCAAGCGCGGTCAGCGCGGCCGATATCCCCGCCGCGCAGCATCGCCGCGCCCGCTTGCGCATCCTCGATACGCTCGGTTTGATCGCGGCGGCCGCCGATCATCCGGCCGGACGCAGTGTTGCAGCCTGGGCTGAAGTCGGCGGCGGGTCCGGCGCCCACGTCCTGATCAATGGCGCGCCGGCAGCGCCGGCGGTCGCGGCGCTGGTTCACGGCAGTCTCGCCCATGCCCGCGATTTCGATGATTCCTTCTCCGACACCGTGGTGCACCCGGGCAGCATCGTGAACGCGGCGACGCTCGCCACTGCAGAGCGCGCCGATGCGAGCTTCGACGCCATCACGGCCGCGATCACCGTGGGCTATGAGATTTCCGGACGCATTGCATCAGTCGCCGGCCGCGGTTTTCATGCCCGCGGCTTTCATGCCACCGGCTTGGTTGGACCGATCGCGGCCGCGGCCGCGGCCGGCCGCATTCTGGGGCTGGACGCTGCTGCCATGGCCGACGCGCTCGGCCTCGCCACCAGCATGAGCAGCGGGCTGCTCGCTTTCCTCGCCGACGGCGGCTGGTCGAAATGGCTGCATACCGGATGGTCGGCCCATGGCGGCATCATCGCCGCGGAATTGGCGAGCTGCGGCTTTCGCGGGCCGCATCACGGCCTCGATCATCGCTACGGCCTGTATGGCGCATTCCTCGGCATGACTGAGCCAAATCTCGACGCGGTGACGGCCGGCCTGGGCAGCACGTGGCTCGGCGCCGCCGCGTCCGCAAAGGGCTTTCCGTGTGCCCACGTCATCCATCCCTATATCGAGGCGGTGCTGGCGCTGCAGGCCGAGGGTGCGCTCGGCGCCGACGATGTCGCGTCGATCACCTGCGTGATGGCGCCGTGGGCGCTTCCTATCGTCGCCGTTCCACGGCCGGCCAAGATCGCGCCGCGCAACGATCTCGAAGCCATCGCCAGCTTGCCGTTCATGGTCGCCGCGGCGCTGCGCGACGGCCGCGTCGACCTGGCGACGCTGCAGCCGCGGACCATCGGCCGCGCCGACATTCTTGCGCTCGCCGCCCGTATCGATTGTGCGGGTGATGACCGCCTGGGTACCGGGTTTGATGGATTGCTTAACGCCGAGCGGCGCGATGGCCGGACCGTTTCCCGCGCCGTGACGCTGTCGGAACCGCACCAGGATCAGGTCGTCGCGAAATTCCGCGCCAACACCTCGCAGTTGTCGCCGGACGCCTGTGCCGCCCTCGAGCGGGCGCTATTGAACGATGCGCCGGGCGGCGGCGATCTCGCGCGGCTTGCGCTTGCAGCATTGGCGCGACCGCAATGACGGCGAAGTCACCCCGCATCGGCGTCGACGTCGGCGGCACCTTCACCGACGCGACCTTGATCGACGGCGGCAGCGGCGCGCTGTTTTCCGCCAAGGCATTCACCACGCCGCACGATCGTTCTGTCGGCGTTATCGCCGCGATCCACGCGGTGCTGGCCGAAGCAGGCGTCGATGCGCGCAACGTCGGCGAAATCGTGCACGGCTCCACGACCGGCACCAACGCTTTGATCGAGCGCACCGGCGCGAAAACCGGCTTGCTCGTCACCGCGGGCTTCCGCGACATCTTGGAAATCGGCCGTGTGATGCGGCCGGCCGAAGGCCTCTACGACATGTCGGTCGATCGTCCGCCGCCGCTGGTGCCGCGTGCGCTCTGCCTCGAAGCGCGCGAGCGCATCGGTCCGCGCGGCGAGGTGATCGTTGCGCTCGACGAGGCATCGGTCGAGCAAGCCTGCGATGGTTTCGCCCGCCATGGCGTCGAGGCGGTGGCGATCTGCTTCCTGTTCGCCTTCCTCAATCCCGCGCACGAGCAAACGGCGGCCGCGATCGTGAGGCGCCGCCTGCCGGGCATTCATCTCAGCCTGTCGCACGTCGTCAGCCCAGAATATCGCGAATACGAGCGCGCCTCGACGACGGTGATGAACGGCTATCTGGCGCCGGTGATGACGTCCTATCTTGACCGCCTGAAAAAACGCGTCGACGACGTGGCGCGAACAACGCGCGTCTTCATCATTCAGGCCAACGGCGGTGCGACGACGATCGGGCATGCCCGCGAGCGCGCGGTGGCTACGGTCAATTCCGGGCCGGCCGGCGGCGTGGTGGCTGCGGCCTGGTACGGCCGCGAGCACGGCCGCGACCGCATCGTCTCGGTCGACATGGGCGGCACCAGCTTCGACATCGGCCTGGTGGAGAACGGCGCCTCGCAAGTGACGACCGAGGGCAGCTTTCAGGGCCTGCCGGTAAAACTGCCGATCATCGACCTGCACATCATCGGCGCCGGCGGCGGCTCGATCGCCTGGATCGATGCCGGCGGCGCGCTCAATGTCGGCCCGAAATCGGCGGGCGCCGAGCCGGGGCCGGCCTGCTACGGTCGCGGCGGCAAAGCGGCGACGGTCACCGACGCCAATCTGGTGCTCGGCCGGCTCGACCCGAAACTGTTTCACGGCGGTCGGACGCCGCTCGACGTCGCGGCGGCGCGCGCCGCCGTCGCCACCGTCGGCGACGCGCTTTTGCTCTCGCCGGAGGAGGCGGCGCTCGGCATCGTCAGGGTGGTCAACGCCAATATGGTCAAGGGCATCGCTGCCGTGACGGTGCAGCGCGGCATCGACGTGCGCGAGTTTTCTCTGCTGTCGTTCGGCGGCGCCGGCGGCGTGCACGCGGTCGATCTCGCCGACGCGCTCGACATGGCCGAGGTCATCGTGCCGCCGCTGCCCGGCGTGTTCTCGGCGCTGGGCCTGTTGGCCGCCGACGTGCGCCACGATTTCGTTGCGGCGCTCGGCGGGGTCGTCAGCACTGTGGCCGAGCCGGATCGTCTGGAGCACTTATTTGCCGGGATGGAAGGTCAGGCGCGCCGGGTGCTCGCCGACGAAGGCTTCGCCGGCGACGCGATTCGCCTCCTCCGCAGCGCCGATCTCAAAGTTGTCGGACAGACCTATGAACTGAATGTCGCTTGGCCGCAAAACGGACCGGTGAGGCGGCAAGGCATCGAGGCGTTGGTCGCCGCCTTCGGCAAGCTTTATCGTGAGCGCTACGCGTTCTTTTTCGAGGGCGAGCCGATCGAGCTGGTCAATCTGCGGCTCACTGCCGTCGGCAAGCGCGAGCCGATCCGCCTTGCTCAATTCGCGCGGCACGGCGTCGATCCCGCGCCGGCCCGCATCGCCAAGCGTCCGGTCTATTTCGACAGGCGCGGTTTTGTCGACGCTACGGTATTCGATCGCAACCGGCTGCGGCCCGGCATGATCGTCGCCGGCCCGGCCATAGTCGAGGAGCCGACCTCGGTGACGTTGGTCCCGCCGGACAAAGCCGCCACCGTCGCCGCCGATCTCGGCCTGTTCGTCAGCCTGCGAGGCACGCCATGACCGACCTCATCACCATGCAGGTGATCCGCTACGCCCTGGAGCAGATCGCCGACGAGATGGGCCACACGCTGGTGCGCACCGGGCGCTCCACGATCATCACCGAGATCAAGGACATTTCCTGCGTCGTCACCGATGCCAAGGGCCAGACCGTGGCGCAGGCCCACCATACGCCGAGCCTGCTCGCCGGCTTCGAGATCACCATGCGCGAATTGGTGAAGACCTACCGGCCGGAAGACCTGGCGCCCGGCGACGTCATCGTCACCAACGATCCGTATCGCGGCTGCCAGCACATCATGGATCTTTACGCCATCGCGCCGGCATTCCATGGCGGCGAGCTGATCGGTTTCGTCGGCAACATTACCCACCACACCGACCTCGGCGGCGTTGCCGCCGGCGGCGTCGCTGGCGGCATCCGCGAGATTTATCTCGAAGGCCTGCGGCTGCCGATGGTCAAATTGCTCAAGCGCGGCGTCGAGGATCGCGAGATCTTCGGCATTATCGCCAATCAGATCCGAGTACCGGACAAAACTCTCGGCGACATCCGCGCCCAGGTGTCCTCGCTGATGGTCGGCGTCGACCGGCTCGACCGGCTGTTCGGCAAATACGGCAAGGCCACCGTACAAGCGGCCTGCGCCGATCTGCTGGATTATTCCGAGCGGCGCATGCGCCAGGGGC
>JASHQO010000163.1 GCA_030039105.1 Xanthobacteraceae bacterium | reverse complement strand
CTTCGCGCGGTCGTTCCGAACACCATAACGAGCCCGGTTGCCGCGTTCGCCGCGGTTTTGGCGCTCGCGGCCTGCACTACCACGCCGCCGGGCGATCAGATCGCCGCCGGCACCGCGCCGACAACCGCAACCCCGGCGACGACCGCAGCAAGCTCCGCGACGCCCGCGGCAAGCCCCGCGGCGACGCCGGCATCGCAACTGCGCGAGCTGACGCCGGAGGAAAAGAAGATCATCGTCGACGCGGTGGCGCCATCGCTGCGCGAGCCCAACGCCGCCAAATACAAATGGACCAAGTTCCCGATGGTGCCGCCGTCGGACCAGGTCAGCTATTGCGCCACCGTGGACGCCAAGAGTCCCTACGCCGCCTATAGCGGCCATCAGGCCTATATCGTCGACACCAAGGTCAGCGGCGGACACATCGCTTCGGCGGCGCTCGGCCTGATCGCCGGCGGCAAGGATATTGCGATCGTCGCCAATATGTGCGCCCAGCACGGCCTCAACCCGAACGGTTAGACGATGCGGCTGCACTCTTGCATGGCGTGAGGCGTCGCTCATTGCGGCGCGTACATGGTGCGGGCGTCGGCGGTGAAGGCTTTGCGCGAGTCCGGGTCGATATAGAACATGTGACCGCCGCGATAGAGCTTGAGCTGGGCGCGCTCCTCGCCCTCGGCCGGCGGCAGATGATCGAGCACGTAGCGGGTCACGGCGTAGGGCGTGACCATGTCGCTATAGCCGTGGGCGATCAACAGATGAAACGACGGCGTCATCGCCAACAGCTCGCGCAGATCGTCGGCGACGCTGGGCTGGCCGCGGCCCGAGCCGTCCTGACGCCATTGCCATTTGCCGGAAATATCGGAGGCCAACAGGTTGTAGGTCATCTCGGTCTTGAAGCCGAGCTCATCGCGCGCATAGGCGACGAAAACCGAACCGTAGGCGCGCACCAGGCCATCGAGGATCGGATCGGGGCCGTGGGCGGTCGGCGAATCCGGATAGGGATCGTCGGAGGCGAAGCTGGCGTCGTAGTGGCTGACGATCTTGCGGTCGCTACCGCGCAGGCTCTTGACGTATTCGTCGCCGATGAAGCCGCGGGATCGCGCCAGCACGTCCGCCGCTATGCCGGTCATTTGCGAAAGGCGGGCGTAAAAGCTCTTGGCGGCGTCGCCCTGCAACGGCGGGCCGGCCAGCGCCGGCAGATACTCGCTCAGCGCGAAGTGCTCGGCGTCGGCGAGAGCCTGCTTGCTGAACGTGCCCTTGCGCTCCATCTCGGTCGCCGCGAGCGACGGTAGCTGCAGCGCGGCGCCGAGCGCGAAGCGCTCGCCGCCGAACTGGAACGCGCCTTCGAGCATCGGCGACAGCATCAGGATTCCCGAGACGACGATGCCCTGCTCGTTCTGCACGGCGCGCGCCACCTTGGCGGCGCGGAAGCCGCCGTAGCTCTCGCCGAGAATGAATTTCGGCGAGCCGGCGCGGCCGTTCTTGGCGACGTAGAGCGCGATCACCTTGGCCATCGACTCGGCGTCGCTGCGCACGCCGTAGAATTCCTTGGCATTGTCGGGCTTGGCGGCCCGGCTCCAGCCGGTGCCGACCGGGTCGATCAGCACCAGGTCGGTGAAGGCGAGCCAGGTGTCGGGATTGTCGATCAGGCGCACGTTGGTGGCGTCGTGGCCGTTCAATCCGAACTGCGCGATGCGCGGCCCGACCACGCCGAGATTGAGAAACGCGGACGCCGCGCCCGGGCCGCCGTTGAACACGAAGGTCACCGGCCGGGCCGCGGCATTGTCGGTCTTGGCGACGAAGGCGGTGTAGAACACCGCGGCCGAACGCTCGCCCGATTGATCGAACAGCGAGAACGTCCCGGCAGTCGCCGTATAGGCGAGCTTGCCCGCCGGCGTGTCGATCGAATGCTCGCTGACCGCATCGGCCGGCAGCAGCGACAGCACGCCCGGCCCGTTTTGGCCGGTGACATTGGGATACGGGACGCCTTGGTCTTGATGATTGGTGTCCTGGCGGCTCGACCGATCGCCGCCGCCGCGCCCGTTACGCTCCTGAGCGAACGCGGAGCTCGCAACGGCAATCAGCACCAACGCGATAACGACGCGACGCAGACCGATCATGAATTCGTTCCCGGATTTTTACACAAACGCGACGTCATTCGAGCTCGACGGCGCCCTCGATATCGACCGCGAGGCCTAGTCCCGCGACCGTCAACGTCACCTTGGCCGGCAGGGCCTCATTGCCCTTGAGCCGCCCGTCGGCGACCGCGGCGCGCACCGCCTGCTCGATCTCGCGCTGCGAGGTGACGCCGACCTTCTTGAGGAATTTACGCACGCTCACGTTCAACACTTCTTCGTTCATGATCGCCTCGTGAAAGTGCCGGAAAGATGGCCGTTCCGGCTTGCATTTTATCCGAGTCTCGGCGCCGAAACGACGACCAAACGCGCGCCGCATGCCGATGTTCCATAGAGATTCTGGACAACCGCGATCAGATCGGCAAAGTTCTGGCCCTTCCGGCCGGTTGCCGGCAAAAATTTGCGCCGGCGGCCCCCGCGCCGGCGGTCGGCGTTGGAGGCGTCCACGATGGCTTTTCCCCGCGCTTCGAAAGCGCTTGCGCGCTTTACCGTGCTCGACCTGACCCGCGTGCGGTCGGGCCCGACCTGCGTCCGCCAGCTCGCCGACTGGGGCGCCAATGTCATCAAGATCGAGACGCCGCCCGGGGTCGAGGAGCCCATGGGCGGCCCGCGCGAGGGCGGCGACTTTCAGAACCTGCACCGCAACAAGCGCAGCATGACGCTGAACCTGAAGATGCCGGAGGGGGTCGCCGCGCTCAAGCGCATGGTGAAGAAGGCCGACGTGGTGGTCGAGAATTTCCGCCCCGACGTGAAGAAGCGGCTCGGCATCGACTACAAGGCGCTGGCGAAGATCAATCCGCGTCTCGTCTATGCCAGCATTTCCGGCTTCGGCCAGGACGGCCCCTACGCCAACCGGCCCGGCTTCGACCAGATCGCCCAAGGCATGGGCGGCCTGATGTCGGTCACCGGCCTGCCCGGACAGGGCCCGGTCCGCGTCGGCATTCCGATCGCCGATCTCAGCGCCGGGCTGCTCACCTCGATCGGCATCCTGGTGGCGCTGCTGGAGCGCGAGAAATCGAAGAAAGGCCAGCAGGTCGCGAGCTCGCTGTTGCAGGCGCAGATCTTCATGCTCGATTTCCAGGCCGCCCGTTATCTGGTGCAGGGCGAAGTCGCCAAGCAGGCCGGCAACAACCATCCGACCAGCGCGCCGACCGGCGTCTACAAGACCGACGACGGCTACATCAACATCGCCACCGCCGGACAGACCATCTGGAAGCGGTTCTGCGAGGCGATCGAGGCGCCGGAGCTCGTGCAAAATCCCGACTATGTCAATGGCGCCGCGCGCTCGAAGAATCGCGATCCGCTCGACGTCGAGATCAACAAGCGGCTGGTCGGCCGCACCAGCGCCGAATGGATCGAGCGGCTGAACGCCGCCGGCGTGCCGTGCGGGCCGATCTATTCGATCGACAAGATGTTCGCCGACCCGCAGGTGCAGCACCTCGGCATCGCCCAGAGCGTGACCAAGAAGAACGGCAACAAGATGCGGCTGGTCGGCCAAGGCGTGACGCTGTCGCGCACGCCGTCGAGGCTCGCGGCGCGGCCGCCGGAGCTCGGCGAGCACACCGACGCCGTGCTCAAGGA
>JASHQO010000162.1 GCA_030039105.1 Xanthobacteraceae bacterium | reverse complement strand
GGCGAACTCCGCACCCTGCAACATGGCATCGAGCTCGGCGGGGCGCACCTCGATCGACACCAGCGCATGGCCGCCGGCATCGTAGTGATAGAAGCCGCGGGGCAGGCCTTCGCAGCGGTCGACCGCGAGATAAAGCTCGAGCTCGTAGCTTGCGCCCCCGGACGGATACGGCCGCACGGTGTAGGTCAAGTCCGCGCCGCCGCCGTGGCCGTGATCGAGCGGCGCCTGGAATGCGCCTTGGACACGAGCGGCGCCGTCGAGAAATTGCCCCAACTCAGCCAGCGTGATCGGCCGCGCCTGATCGAAATCCCGCGTCGAATGCCGGTCGCGAAGGAGTTTTGCCGCCGGCGACGTCGCCTGCGCGCTCAACTCGATTTTTTGTCCGGGCCACTGCGCCCGCACCGGCGGCAAGGGCGGCATCACGCCGACATAGGCGTAAAGCCCGCCCGATGGATTGGCGTGCCGCCCCTCGGTGCTGCGCGCGTGGAACAGCAGATCGTGGAAATCCCAGAGCTTGAGATTGTCGTCGCCTTCGTCGGGGCGCAGCCCGGCGCCGCTGACCTTGAAGAGAATGTTGCAATCGACCAGCAAGGCGAGCAGCTCGAGCCCGGGAAAATCCTTGTTGTTGCGAAGCTGGCTCACGCGCTGCGGCTTCGACAGCGTTGCCAGCGCCGCCGCGATTTTCGGCGCGTAAATCCTGAACAAGGCGCCGGCGCGCGGCGATTCCAACACCAGCTCGCCGGCGCGCCGTCGCAGATAGGCGAAGCGCGACAGGGCCACGGTGTCGGCGTCGCGCAATTTTGGCATTCGCGGCCAATAGTCCGGGACCTGCGGCTCGATGACGACAAGGTCGGTGACGCTTCGGGCGCGCCTGAGGCGGTACTCGACGAGGCCGCGCGCGGCCAGGCGGCGCACCAGGAGCTCGACCTCCTTGTCGGTCTGCCGGCGGCCGGAGGCGAACGAATCGAGCGGCAGCCCCGCGCGCAGTTCTTGGACGCGCTGCGCGGTGCCGGTGCTGAACCTTCCGAGCGCCGCCGAATAGCCGTCGAGGACTGCGACGACGTCGCCGTTGCCCTGCGCCTGCAGTGTCGCGTGATCGAGCAGCCGGACCGACAGCGTTACGGGCGCGCTTCGCGTCGCCCGTCGCACACTCTTTCGTCGCGGCGCGCGCAAGCTGCCATCGCCTCACGTATGCGGATGAAGCGGATTAAGCTCGCTTTCCCGGATCGGCTTGTCGCGCAACCCGAGCTTGACGGGCACATCGTAGAGCCGGCCGGGCGCGAAGCGGCGATAGAAATGGCGCAGGCCGGGAACGATGACGCGGGCGACGGGCACTTCGATGTCGGGCCGGGTCTGATCGAGCACCAGGAAGTCGAGGCCGGCGCGCTTGGCGATGTCGACGCAGGCCAGCGCCTGCTCGCGGGTGTCGAGGCTGCCGAATTTTTGGCCGAGGTCCGGTCGGGCCGCCGGACCGCCGTTCGGAATCAGGTAGGGATGATCCTGCAGGCGGAACGGTCCGGCGCCGTCGTTGCTCGACGCCCCGGCGTCGCGGCCGCCCATCAGGCCGATCGACAGGAACTGATTCAGCTCGGTCAGCGCCCGCAGCAGGGCAATGCGCGCGTCGAAATGCGAGCCGGAGCCGTACTCGACGAACTCCTGGCCGGTGCTGGTCGAATACGACATGGCAACGAAGCTCGGGACGCCGAGATCGGTGGTGACGTCGAGCACCCAGACCCGGCGTCCGGTCGCCGCCAACTGGTTTTTCAGATCGTGCACATAGGCGTCGTCGAACCGGTCGAGGTCGAGCTCGGCGCGCTGCGAGCGGTTGTACCACCAGATGGCGTAGGAATCGCGCTCCACCAGCTCCAGAAAGCCCTGGACGATCGCTTCCTCGATGGTGTTGCCGGCGGCGCAGCCGTTGGAATCGGCGTGGATGTGGCCGGAGCTGGCGTCGCCCTGGTGGAAGAAATACAGCATGCCGGTCGGCAGATATTTGAAGCGCTGGTCGCGCAGCGACCAGACCGGCGTCCAATCGACCTTGGCGGTCGGATCGAACGGCGGTGGCGTCGGCGTCACGTCCATCTCGGTCGGCGGCAGGTGGGCGCGCGCATATTGCGCCTCGCTGAACAGCAGCACGTCGTTCGGCAGGATCGCCTCGCCCGGAGCGAAGTCGATGAAGCGCCGCGCCGTCCTGATCTCCTCGCCGTGGAAAATTCCGGAGTAGCGCTCGATCACCTCCATCAGCGCGCTGGCTTCGCCTTGCTCGGCGGTGCTGCCCTTGCCGAAGCTGCCGCCGCTGAGCCCCATGCGCAATTCGTCGACCGATTTTGCCGGCGCCGAGAAATTGTGCCCGGCGAAATAGTTGGTGTTGAGCGGCAGGTCGACTTCGATGCGCTCGAGCTTCGACACCACGCCGGTCAGCGGGCTCACGTGCTTGCGATTCTTGGCAACGGTGGCGCGCGACGAGACGCTGCGATAGCCGCCCGACGTCATCACCAGCCGGGTGCCGCCGTTGAGGACGATCGGCGCCGGCGCCCGGCGCGGATCGCGCAGCTTCTTGTCGCCGCAGGACGGACACTGCGGTCGCCTCGCCACGTAATGCTTGACGATCGACGGCCCCGACAGATCGAGGCTGATGGTGTGGTCGTTCAGCGCGGTGCGAAAGCCGGTAGCGATGGCTTTGGCGATTTCGGCGGCGGCGAGCTCGATGCCGCTGCCGCCGACCGTGTCGCTGGCGAGCGGGGAGGCCGCGACGCGCTTCGCCTGGCGGCGGTCGAGCATCGCCTTGACCTCGCGGTTGCGCCGCATGCGCGCGGTGAGGCAGGTCCAGCACGGACCGCTGCCGGGGTCGAACACCGGGCCGACCAGCGGGAAAGCGCCGGACGGTTGCGCCAGGACCCAGGGCGTGCGCTTGGCGAGGTGCTGGCTGTTCAGCTTCTCGAGCTTGCCGTCGAGATAATCGCCGACCAGCGTGACCGTGAGATCGCCCGCGCCCTTGACGACGCGGACGCCGAGCTTGTCGAGCGCGGCGGCGAGCGCCTTGGCGCCTTTGGCATCGACCGCTTGGATGCCGACGCGGCATTTCTTCAGATTGTCGGCGGCAATTTCGAGCGGCAGGCCGAGGCTTGCCCAATAGCCGGCCGCGGCGTTGGACGGCAAGCCGCGGCCGGTAACGATATAGCGGCGGTCGATCAGGCGCTTTATCGCCTCGTGAACGGCG
>JASHQO010000161.1 GCA_030039105.1 Xanthobacteraceae bacterium | reverse complement strand
TCCGATAATCGCGAATAGGTTCAAGAAATTGCGCATTGTTGTTCTCCATAGGCGCATGAGTGGACGCTCCACAGCAATGGAGCGTATGTTCGAGCGTCAGACGGAGAACGCGGGTGGACCTCGCGGATCGCCAACAGTGCGGCGAAATTGCGGAACAAAGGCCCGACTGCCGCCATCGGCGGCAAGCCGACTCGAGGTCGGCAGTACCCCATATGCCGGAAGTGGTAGCCCGCCACTGAGCGCCGCGACGTTGAAGGAGCATTGCGCGGCGACGAAGCAGAACGGGCATTGCGGCTGCGGATTCGGAGCCTTGCGTTCGTCGGTCGCCGCCCGCGAATCGGGAGCATGAGCACATAGGACGAGACCGTCCGGTCCCGCGGGAGCAGCGACCGACATCCCGAGCCCCACGCTCGCCAGCAAGGCCTGGATGGCCAGCACATAGGCAACGCCGATGCCGAGCAGAGTGCTCGACCGCCGCCGTCCGATGAATTTCCGCATGGCCCGCATCATTGCCAAAATAACATACAGCGAACCGATGTCACGTGCATGAAATCAGCGCATCGGCCATGCGATATCCTAGCGGTTGAATTTAGTTCAAGCCCGCGCAGGATAGTCGTGCGCCCAGTGCTGACCGCCCCGATCGAGATCGATCCGGCGCCTTGGAAGGCGCCGTGCGAACCTGAGCTAAAACTGCGTGTGCAGGCGCGCGGCGATGACGGACGCCGGGCCGCGATCGGTGTTGTAGGCCGGATTGACAATGAGCTGATAATCGAGCGTCAGGCGGAAATAGGACACCGGCAGCGAATAATACGCCTCGACAATGTGCTCGAGGCCGGGGTGCGGCAGCATGCCGTCGCCGACCAGGATGCCGAGCCCGCCGGCATTGAAATATTGCTGCGCCGCGGCCGAGACGCCGTTGATCACACCGGCAACGCCGACCTGGTCGTCGGGCCGGCCCCATTGCTTGCCGTTGAGCGACAATCCGGCGGCAAGCGTTTGGTCGATGTCGGAGAACTCGTAGGGCTCGAGATTGCCGTTGGCGAAGCCGCCGCGCGCGAACACGCCGAGTTGCTCGTTGATCTGCTGTTCGAGGTTGAAGCTTACGCCCGAACGGCTGGTGTACTGCCGCACCGCCGCGGTCGAGGCCGGCCCACCGGTCGCCAGCGCCAGCGCCACGGCGTCGTCGTAGCTGCCCATGCGGCCGCGGCTGAGAAAGCCGGTGACCGCGATCTTGCCGGGCTGCCCCCACAGCGTATAGCGGCGCTCGACTTCGCCGATCCATTGGAACTGGCCAAAATGCGGGTCGAGCTCGGCGCTGTTCGGCACGATCGACAGATCGAAAATGCCGCCGCGCAGCGTCCAGTCGCCGCGATACCACTCGGCGGCGGCACCATAAGTATAGCCCCAGGCATCGGCGGCGTAGTCGAAGGTGCCGGTGTCGACGATCGACCAGTTCAGGAAATCGTTCTTGGCATCGTGGGCATATTTGTTGGTGTCGAAAATATCGGTGACGGCGAACTTGCCGACGGTGAGCACCAGCCGGTCGGCGCTCTGCGTGCCGCTGAACTGATTCGGGCCGGCGTCCAGCTTTACCGGATCGCCGCCGAGATTGATGGTCTGGCGAATGAAGGCTTGCGGGATGCGGGCGTACGGCACCGAGGCGCCGACCTTGTAGGCCTCGCCGCTGGTGAAACCGGCAACGCCGAGCGTGTTGCTCAAGCCGAAACCTTGATCGATTTCCGGATTGATCCAGGCTTCCGCGCCCTGCCACAGCCGCATACCGAGGAAAGCGGTCGTGTCCCAGGTCTCGCGGCCCTGGTTCGGATCGAGGCTGTTCTGCCCGGAATAGGGATTGCGGAACGGAAACACATATTGCTCGGTGAACGTCGACTGGCCGTGGATGGCGAACATGTCGGTTTCGAGCGCCGGCGGCTCGGCGAAGTTGCCGGCCGATTTCGTCGGGTCGTTGAGCCGATAGTTGAGGCCGAAGCGCCACTCGCTCAACGCCAGATCGGACGAGAAGCGCTGCGCGCCGGCCGGGAAGCCGACGCTGCGGTTGCCGTAGTCCGTGAACAGGTATTCGAGCCGCGCCGTCCAATGCGACGGCAGCGCATACTCGATGCCGACGCCGGCTGCGGCGCCGACACGCCCGACCATGAAGCGATCTTCCACCTGGCCCGGCACCGCCGTGCCGCCGACGGGCATGCCGGCGACCTGCGTGCGGGTGAACTGGTCGTAGCTCCAGGCAAGGCCGCCGGTGGCGTAGAACAGCCAGTGGCCGGGTGCGTAGCCGACGCGACCGCGCAGCGTGCCGGAGAATTCGACCAGCTCGGCGAAACTCGCCGTGCCGGTCGCGGCCGAGGAAAATGTCGCGGCACCGGAGATCGTGCTTGGAAACGACACGTCGGCCTCGACGCCGAGCAGCCAGCGCGACGGCGTCATGAAATTATAGCCGGCCTGAAAGCCCTCGAAGTAGCTGCCGTCGCCCTTGAAGGCATCGAAACCGTTGAACAGGTCGAGAGAGCCGGAGACTGGCGGCGTGGCGATGCCGGTCGAGGTCCCGGTCCAGTTCGACGCGCCGGCCGCATAGCCGATGTGGCCGCCGACATAGAAGCCGGTCCAATCGTAGGCCGCAGTCGGCGCCGGCGGCGGCGCCTTTACCGGCAAATCGCCGGCGGCGGCGCTTCTTGCAAGCGCAACAAGCGATAGGCCGGCGACGAGCGCACCCCTGGTCACTGTCCGATCCCCGACGACGCCGCGCGAAACGCGCCGACCATACTGCCAATTCGATCACGAAACGCCCGTGACAACGGCCTGTTGCCAAACTTTCTGCCGCAGCGTTGCAGCCGCGTCACTGTGAACATTGTTCACCTGAACATTGTTACCCCGCGCCGTCGATCATCGCGCCTTGCCGCCCGACGGCAGGAATTCGCAACGCGCCGTGCCGCCTCGACATCCGGGTCACGGCGCCGTATATACCATACCCCCTACCCTATAAGGGAGCTACGGCCCGTGTCGCACACCAAAACCGAGAAGGCCAAGCTGCTCGCCCGCGTCCGCCGGATGCGCGGCCAGATCGAGGCGCTGGAGCGCGCGCTCGACGACGAGAAAGGTTGCGCCACGGTGCTGCACCTGATCGTCGCGGCGCGCGGCGCCATGAACAGCCTGATGACCGAGGTGATCGAGGACCACATCCGCCTGCACGTCGCCGAGCCCACCAAGGACGCCGAGCGCGCGCGCGGCGCCGACGAGCTGATCGAAGCGGTGCAGGCCTATCTGAAGTGAGCGTCATGGGCACGAACGCGGCTGCGAGCCATAACCACGTGTTTCTCGGCGAAGGCCACGACAGCAACGAGCGCCGCACCTGGGCGGTGATCATGCTGTGCGCCGCCATGATGGTGGCGGAGACCGTCGGCGGGCTGCTGTTCGGATCGATCGCGCTGGTCGCCGACGGCCTGCACATGTCGACCCATGCCAGCGCGCTGCTGCTTGCCGCGCTGGCTTATCGCTACGCCCGCCGCCATGCCGAGGATCCACGCTTTTCCTTCGGCACTGGCAAGCTCGGCGACCTCGCCGGCTTCTCCAGCGCCATCGTGCTGGCGATGATCGCGATCTTGATCGGCTACGAGGCGGTGTCGCGGCTGTTCGCGCCGGTGCCGATCCATTTCAACGAGGCGATTCCGATCGCGGTGCTCGGCCTGATCGCCAACGTGGCGAGCGCGCTGCTGCTGAGCGGCGGCCAGCATCATGGCCGCTTCCATGCCGAGCACCACCATGACGATCACGACGATGAGAACGACCACACCCATCATCACGATCACGCACACCATCGTGCCGACGACACGGCGCATCGCGACAACAACATGCGCGCCGCCGTCATCCACGTCCTGGCCGACGCCGTCGTCTCGATGCTGGTGATCGTCGGCCTGTTATTGGCGCGCAGCTTCGGCTGGCTGTTCATGGATCCGGTGGCCGGCCTCATCGGCGCGCTGGTGATCGCGTCGTGGTCGTACGGCCTCATTCGCGACACCGGCGCCATCCTGCTCGACATGAACCCGGACCGCACCATGGCCGAACACGTGCGCGCGGCCATCGAGAGCGACGGCGACCGGCTCAGCGATCTGCATCTGTGGCGGCTCGGCCCCGGCCATCTCGGCGCGATCGTTTCGGTCGTGACCGCCAAGTCGCGCGACGCCGCGCACTACCGGCGCCTGCTCGGCCATTTCCACAGCCTCTCCCATGTCACCGTCGAGGTGCAGCGGGCGTAGTCCGTCACCGCCCGCTTTGGGTAAAGACGAATTTGTAGTTCACCCCGAATTCGAGCGTGCTCAACTTGATTGCCGACGTTGTCGTTAGTTGCGAGAGTGGAAGCGTCATCGTCGCAGTTTCGAAGGCCGTACGGCGGTATTCGGCAAAAGCATTCCAATTCTGTGCAAAGGCATAGGCGACGCCGACGCCGACCGTCGCTCCCAGAAGCCCGTTGTTGACGGCTTCGTCGGACCCGGCCGTCGCATTGTTGAGCGCACCCGTCAATTGGGTTCTGACGAATTGATCATTCGACCAAGCGAGGCCTCCGGTTGCGTAAAGCAATATATTGTCAGCGGCGTAGCCGATCCGTCCGCGGATCGTTTCGCTATCAAAGACAGTGGCCTGATTGGAGCTGGTGCCGGACGGATCCGATAGCGTCACTGTCTTGGTACCGCCGGAGGACATATCGGCTGCCACGCCGAAAACCAGGCGAGACGGCAACATGTAATCGAAGCCGAGTTGAACCCCGCCACCGAGTTGCGTTGAAGTGCCGCCGGAAGCGGGAAATGGCGCTCCGGTTGCGCCATTGACCGCGGTGTCGGCGGTCTTGAGCCAACGGCCGTCGAAATGGCCGCCAACGTAAAATCCCGTCCAGTCGTAGTTTGGCTCCGGCGGTTGATACATTGGGATCGCGTGCTGTCTGAATTCGGACACCATGGCCGCAATGTCGATCGTGTCGAGGGGGCCGGCGAGCGTGAGCTGAAAAGCCAAAGGCTCCATGGGATGGATCGAGTAATCCATGAAACCATTTTGGCAGACCGCGGCCGGCACGGTCGGGGTGCCGCTGGTGGGGAAGCACTTGGCGAACAGGGCGTCGGACGGCAGCAACGCCCCGTAGGCGTAGCTGGCATTGTAGCTCGTGGAATTGAGAAGATTGAGCGCATCGAGCTGGATGCGCCAGCCGTTGGCGAAGCGATAGCCGACGCGGCCGTTGATCGTGTTGACCGGCGGCGACTGGAAAACGCCGTCCTCGGTCAGCGGCCGGTCGCTGATGTAGCGCCAACGCAATGCGCTGAACCAGCCGGTTTTCTCGCCGAGCGTGATGCCGGCCGACGCGACCATCCAGGGCGCTTCCGGGACAAGGTTGCCGGGCGCGTTGCCGATCTGGGCTTGCGGAAAACCGGCGAGCGATTCGTAGAGCTGCTCCTGTGCGGTATCGAAGGCGACAAAGCGCGCGCGTGTGAACGCAAGGTCGGCGTCGAGGCGCAACCATGGCATCGGCTGATAATCGTTGGCGATCTCGATGCCGGTGCGCAGGCTCGGCGGGCCGGCCACCGTGGTGCCGGTGTCGCCGTCGAAAATCAGCTCCGAATCCTGGTGCAGGTAGAACAAGCTGACCGAGCTATCGAGGCCGGGGACGATCTTGGTGCGGGCTCCGATCTCGCCGCCCGCCGTTCGCGTCAGGAAAGGTGTCGGACTTTGCGGCGTCGACGGATCGCCGGGCACTTCGGTTGTGGTCACGCCGCGCGCGTCGTTGCTGTGGTAGCCCAAACCGGCGCCGAGGAAAAATTCGGTTTTAGCAAAAGGTCCAAAGGTGGTGGTGAATTTCGGGTTGGTCATCGCGGCACTGGGATTGCCCGAGTTCGCCTGCTGCAAGGTCGAATTGACCGACGCCGCGAAATAATCCTCGCGCAGGCCGATCGTCGTCCGCCACCAGTCGGTCCAACGGGTGGTGTTCTGCGCATAAACGCCGACATTGGCCTCGTTCACATGGTCGACGAGGATGTTCGAGAGGAACTGGCGCTGGAAGGTGTTGGTCAAACCGACTTCGATGCTGTCGTCGCGAGTCTGCACGCCGAACACCGTCTGGCTCGGCAAGTTGAACAGGCTGCCGTCGAAGGTGCGCGACACGCTGCCGCCGCTATAGATGCGATTGTCGCTCTGATGGAATTGGTCGCCGAGGACCGGGTTGTTGGTGGACCAACCGAAATTGTTGAAGAGGTCCATCGTATATTTGACGGCGTAGGCGTTGGCCTTCCACATCCCGGTGTCGTCGGAGTGTGCAAACCTGGTCGACAGCATGAAGCGGTCGGTGTCGCCGCCGTCGGTCGGATCGATCTCGCCGTAAAGACCGATCTGCCCGGTGGTGATGGCGCGCAGCGCGACCTGGTCGGTGGAGTTCCAGTTGTTGGCGTAGCCCACCGCGGTCGCGGAAAAGCCATCCGTCGCGGTGCCCTGACTGTAACGCAGCAGGCCGTTGAACTTGCGCACGTCCTCCGGCGTCGCCCACGGGCCGTTATAGGTATTGAATTCGCCGGCGTAGAGCAGCGAGCCACCGCCGATCTTCACCGAGCCGAGGTTGAGCAGCCTGTCGTAGCCAAAGCTGCCCACGGTGACCGACTGGATGGGATGATCGACGCTATCGCGCAGCGCGATGTTCAGCGCGCCGGCATTGTCGAAGTCGCCGACGTCGGCCCAATACGGCCCTTTGCGGACTTCCAAGCCGCTGACCGTTTCGGGGATCATGAAGTTCAGGTCGGTGTAGCCCTGGCCATGGGCATTGGTCGGCAAATTGATCGGCACGTCGTCCCAAAACGTCGCCATGTCGGTGCCGTGGTCGAGGTTGTAGCCGCGCAGGTAATATTGATTGGCCTTGCCCGAGCCCGAATGCTGGACGACGGCAAGGCCGGGCGCCGCTTCGAGGATTTGCGCCGGCTCCGTCACCGGGCGGGAATTGAGGTTTGCGCCCGAAATGACCATCTGGCTCGCCATCTGCGGCACGACGACGGCTCCCCCGGCGACATTGGGAGCACCGGTCTCGTAGGGCTGGGCAGGCGACGACGGCGTTGCGTTCCGCGCCGCTGCGGGCTTGGGTGCATGACTGCGGTTTCGCGCCGGCTGTCGCTTGGCCGTGACCGTTATCGTCGGAACCGATACCGCGGCGCCCGAGGATGCAGGCGACACCGCTTGCGATGGTGCAGGTGTGGGCGAAGGCTCGGGCGCAGTTTGGGTTGCGGGGGGTATCGGTGTCTGCGCCCAGCCGCGAGCACAAAGGCTCACGAGCACAAAAAGCGTTGGCACAACCCGACGCAACACCGCGCTCCTCCCGCAAAAGGCGCAGCACCTCGTCCGACAATGTGCGCCCCGTTTTGATCGGCCAAAGTCTACCGGCGAGTATGACGAAGTCAATGAAACATCATACTAATGAATCCACGCTTGGCGCGACCGTTGCACAAACGCCACAGATTCGCGAATAAAGCAGATGTCGCAAGGAGGCTTATTGCTGCGCCGCCGCCCGACGGCGACCCCTCTCCGACGGCGCTCGCGGCGCCGATTGCGCCCACTGTGGGCAGCGAGTATGATCTCCTTAATAAAACTGCATACTCAGATCGGCACACCGGTGGACCGTCATGGTCAGAACAAACGTTTGGCTGTTGGTCGCTGCCGTCATCGCCTGCGGCGTGGCTCAAAGCACGCGCGCCGAGACGCCGGAGGAATGGGTCAAGCTCGGCGCCCGCGTGCACGGCGCGTTCGGTTCCTTCATTCCCGTGGGCATCCGCATCGGGCTCAACGCGTTGCAGCGACTTAACGCGGAGCCGCGCGGTGTCACTGTGGTGTATTACAGCGGCCCGAAAGCGCCCTGCCCCTGCCCGGCCGATGGCATCGCCATTGCGACCATGGCCAGCGCCGGGCAAGGCACGCTGCAGATATCACCGGACAAAGCGCCCGACGACGTGCTGGGCATCGCAGTGATCCGCAGCAAGGCAACCGGCGCCGGCCTCAAATACACCGTCGCCGCATCCTGGATTCCCAAGCTGATCGAGATGAACAAGACCTACGATCCGATCGGCCGCTATGACGCGGTGATGAAGGCTGAGGATTTGTTCAGCGTCACGCCGTTGCCGGAAGCCGCGCCGCCTCCGAAATGAGCCGCAAAACGGACGGCGTCAGTCGCGCTGTTGCGACTATGCTAAGATCAGCAGGAAGGCGAGGACGCCCATCGCTTCCGCTTGGGCTGCGGACGGCCCTATATTCCCGCGGGATCAAAAGGCAGCACAAATGCAGTATCCGCCGGAGCGGATCGTCTGCCTGACCGAGGAAACCACCGAAACGCTCTATCTGTTGGGCGAACAGCATCGCATCGTCGGCATCTCCGGCTATACGGTGCGACCGCCGCAGGCGCGCAAGGAGAAGCCGCGCGTCTCGGCATTCATCTCTGCCGATATTCCTAAAATCCTCGCTCTCGAGCCGGACCTCGTCCTTGCTTTCTCCGACCTGCAGGCCGACATCGTCGCCGCACTCATCCGAGCGGGTGTCAGCGTCCATGCTTTCAATCAGCGTACGGTCGCCGGCATCCTTGACATGATCCGCACGCTCGGCGCGCTGGTCGACGCGGCCCGGCGCGCCGATGCACTGGCGGAGCGGCTAGCGGCCAATCTCGAAAATACGCGGCGGCGCAACGCCGGGCGCCGCGAACGCCCCAAAGTGTACTTCGAAGAATGGGACGATCCCATGATCTCGGGCATAGCCTGGGTCTCCGAACTGATCGCCATCGCCGGTGGTGCCGACATTTTCCCCGCACTGGCCGGTTGCAAGTCCGCCAAGGATCGGATCGTTGCGCCCGAAGCGGTGATCGCTCGCGCGCCCGACATCATCATCGGCTCCTGGTGCGGCAAGAAGTTTCGCAAGGAGAAGGTCGCCGCACGTCCGGGCTTCGATGCCATTCCCGCTGTTCGCAACAACAAGCTTTACGAGATCAGGTCCGCGCTGATCCTGCAGCCGGGACCCGCCGCCCTCACCGATGGGCTGATCGCATTGGAGTACATTATGCTGGAAGAGCCGCGAGCCCCAGCCACCTAACATTCTCCCGATGCAATTGTTGCTCTTATGTTACAGTCGAGCTCGCACTGCGCCAAACTCCGACAAAATTCTTGACGCGCTAATCGCCGAACCGCAGATTTATCAGCGGTGGTTCCCGCAAGGGATCAAAAGGGAACGCGGTGCGTGTGCGTCGGCACATCAAGCCGCGGCTGCCCCCGCAACTGTAAGCGGAGAGTCTTCGGCCACGTTTGCCACTGGGAGCAGGCTGCTCCTGGGAAGGCGGTCGAAGGCGGCGACCCGCGAGCCAGGAGATCTGCCACCGGCAACGTGTCACGCGCGAGCGCGTCGGGCGGGGTGTCCTGGCGTCAACGTGAGAGTAAGGTCGTTACGCGATTTGCCGCCGGGGGCGAAGGGCGGTGCGCGGAGCAGCCAAAATCGCCGTGACGGGTTACGTGTTCGCCGTTGGGGCGTGGCGTGCTGCCTGTCATCAACATCGGCCGCGGTCGCGGCCGCCTTGCCGTATTCCGTTCACTTCTGATCTCGACATCGACGTTCGCGGCCGTTGCCGTCGTCGCAGCGACGCCGGGCGCCGCCCAAACCGCGCCGCCACAAGGCCAAGCGGCGAACGCGCAAGGTCAGGTGCCTCCGATCGTCGTCACCGCACCGCGACGCAAGCCGAAGGCGCCGGGGCAAAAACCCGGCGCACACGTAACACCGTCTGCACCGGAGCCGGCGCCGATATCGGGACCAACGACGGCAGCATCCGGACCGGCTACGACGCCGCTCAACGGCAACGCGGTCGCCACCAGCGCCACGCGGCTCGGCCTCACAGTGCGGCAAACGCCGGCGACGGTCGAGGTCGTCGATCAACAGACCATGCAGGACCAGGGCTATCGGACCTCCACCGAAGTCGCCAAGGGCGCGGTCGGCGTGTTGGACATCGATTCGGCCGGAGCGCCGGCCAACTTTTCAATGCGCGGCTTCACCTTCGGGCAGGTGAACGTGCTGTACAACGGAATTTCGATCGGCCAGTCGAGCGACACGGCCCGCGTGATGGACACGGGCAATCTCGCCCAGGTCGAATTCCTCAAAGGTCCATCGGCCCTGATGTCCGGAATGAACGCCATCGGCGGCTCGGTCAACTACGTCAACAAGCAGCCGACCACAGGCCCCATCCAGAACGAGCTGGACCTTTCCGTGGATTCGCTTGGCACGTTCCGCTCGCATTACGGCTCGGGCGGCAGCACCGGAGTTTCGGGACTCGATTATCGCTTCGACGCCGTCGGATCGAGCATCAACAGCTTTATCGATGGCGACTACCGCGACCTGACCGACCTCGCCACGCAGTTCAACTACCACGTCAACAATAATTTCATGACCTTCGCGGCCATCGACTACAAGAAGGATTCCGGTCATGCCTACTGGGGCACTCCGCTGGTGCCGACCTCGTTTGCCGGCGGCAACGCAGTCAACGGCGTCGTCTCGGGCACTGCGGTCAGCACGTTTTCCGGGGACAATCTCGGGCCGGTGACGATCGACGGCCGCACGCTGACGACCAATTACAACGTCGCCGACAACGCCACCGGCGCCCAGGAACTGTGGCTGCGCTCAGGCTTCGAATGGTCGCCGCTCAACAACGTCGCCGTCAAGGATCAGGCCTATTACTATCAAGCGCAGCGCAATTGGCTCGACAGCGAAACCTACGCCTACGACGACGGCGCAGAATTCCAGGCCGGAACCATCGACCGCGACCGTTTCTTCGTAACGCACGACCAGCACGTGGTCGGCAACAATCTCGATTTCTTGTGGGACTCCCGGTTGTTTGGCATGGACAACCGGCTCGCGGCTCAACTCCAGGTGAGCGGTAATTGGATCAGGTTCACCGAGGAGGGCAATCCGAACGATTACCCGTACGACAACGTCGCTGTCGTCGATCCGGTCCAAGGCGTTTATGGCCCGGAGTTTCCGGATATCCGCAATAAGCAGCTCACCGACATCGCCGGTGCGTTCGAAGACCGTTTGAAGATCACGCCGCAATTCGCGCTAATCGGCGGCGTGCGCGTCGACGATTGGACGCTGTCGAGCAGCGGCATCAATTTCGACGGATCGATCCCGGACGGCGAGCCGTTCACCCAGACTTGGAAGCCGGTCTCCTATCGCGCGGCCTACACTTTCGAACCGATCCCCAAGATGACGTTCTACAGCATGTACGCCACATCCTACGATCCGGCGGCGGCCAGCATCTTCTCGGTCAACGCCTCGACACCGCTGGCCCTGACGAGCGCAGCCATCTACGAAACGGGGGTCAAGCAGTTATTCTGGAATGACCGGGCGGAATGGACTTTCGCCGCCTACGACATCATCCGGCGCAATGTCTACGTGCAAATCACCGATACGACCTCCGACCTCGCCGGCGAAATCGCCACCAAGGGCTACGAATTGTCCGGAGCGGTGCGCCCGTTCGACGGCTGGAAGCTCTGGGGCAACGTGGCCTGGACCCACGCCCGGTACGAAAATTTCAACAGCATCGACGGCGACTGGACCGGCAACACGCCCTCGAATGTCGCTCCGCTCATCGTCAATGCCGGCGCATCGTATCGTTTCGACCACTGGCGGTGGCCGCTGGAGATCGGCGGCTCGGTGCGCCACGTCGGCAACCGCTATCTGTTCGAGGACGACGCCACGACGATGAATGCTTATACGACCGCGGACCTCTACGCGTTTGTCGACATCCCCGGCAGAGATCTTTATTGGCAGGATATCAAAACCTTGCGCATCTCGTTCCGCGTCCGCAACCTGACCAACGCCATCTACGCCGCGTTTTCCGATCCGGGCTATCCGGACCAGGTGTATCTCGGCGATCCGCGCACCTACGAGCTCGCGGTCTCCACCAAGTGGTGACGTTGCGACGCGACGGCGCGCGCGTTCACTCTCTGCAACGCCGCCGCCGGTGAACGAGCAGCCGCCCGCGATGAGCACGGAGCAACCGCCCAGCGGCCGGACGTTGATCCGCAAGCTGCTGCTGTTCTTCGCCCTTGTTTACGCGGTCGAGGGACTCGCACAGCCCGACGGACTGATCGCGCAACCTCTCAGCTATTATCTGAAGACCTCGGAACGCTGGACGCC